>NZ_JBJJMO010000014.1:0-68513 GCF_046231935.1 Pseudomonas sp. KCJK9111
CACGCTTTTTCAGACAAAGCCCCGTTTTTGCTCCCTAATGAGGCAGGCGTTACCCTTTTATAGAACAAAATCCTGCCGACTTGACGCTATGGCCCTCACTAAAAACGACAGCCTGACGAGTTGCACCTTATTCGCGACATTTTAGGGTTGCACCTGGTTGCACCCGCGTTTTCCTACAGATAATCTTGTCGCCAGCTTAAGCCGCACTCGTGGCAATAATGAGGATAAGAAATGGCGACGACCACCCTTGGGGTCAAACTCGATGACCCTACCCGTGAACGACTCAAGGCCGCTGCGCTGTCCGTGGACCGCACGCCGCACTGGTTGATCAAGCAAGCGATCTTCAGCTACCTGGAGAAGCTCGAGGGTGGCGCGACCCTGACCGAAATCAGTGGCCAGGCCCTGGGCCTGAGCGATGAAGCCGGCGATGTACAGCCCGAGCAAGGTCACCAGAGCTTCATGGAATTCGCCGAAAGCATCCTGCCGCAGTCGGTCCTGCGCTCGGCCATTACCGCAGCCTACCGTCGGCCCGAGCAGGAAATGGTGCCGATGCTGCTGGAGCAGGCGCGCCTGAGCGCTCCGCTTGCCGACGCGGCCAACAAGATGGCTGCCGGTATCGCCGAGAAACTGCGCAACCAGAAGAGCACCGGTGGCCGGGCCGGCATCGTTCAAGGCCTGCTGCAGGAATTCTCGTTGTCTTCGCAGGAAGGTGTGGCGCTGATGTGCCTGGCCGAAGCGCTGCTGCGCATCCCCGACAAAGGCACCCGCGACGCCCTGATCCGCGACAAGATCAGCACCGGCAACTGGCAGCCGCACCTGGGCAACAGCCCGTCGCTGTTCGTCAATGCCGCCACCTGGGGCCTGTTGCTGACGGGCAGGCTGGTAAGCACCCACAACGAATCCGGCCTGACCTCCTCGCTGACCCGTATCATCGGCAAGAGCGGCGAGCCGATGATCCGCAAGGGCGTGGACATGGCCATGCGCTTGATGGGCGAGCAGTTCGTCACCGGCGAAACCATCGCCGAAGCACTGGCCAATGCCACGCGCTTCGAGTCCAAGGGCTTCCGTTATTCCTATGACATGCTCGGTGAAGCAGCACTCACCGAGCATGATGCCCAAAAGTACCTGGCATCCTATGAGCAAGCCATCCACTCGATCGGCAAGGCTTCCAACGGCCGTGGCATCTATGAAGGCCCGGGCATTTCCATCAAGCTCTCGGCCCTGCACCCACGCTACAGCCGTGCCCAGTACGAGCGGGTGATGGAAGAGTTGTACCCGCGCCTGCTGTCCCTGACCCTGCTGGCCAAGCAATACGACATCGGCCTGAACATCGATGCCGAGGAAGCCGATCGCCTTGAGCTGTCCCTGGACCTGCTCGAGCGCCTGTGCTTCGAGCCCGCGCTGGCCGGCTGGAACGGTATCGGCTTCGTGATCCAGGCGTACCAGAAGCGCTGCCCGTATGTGATCGACTACGTGATCGACCTGGCCAAGCGCAGCCGCCACCGCCTGATGATCCGCCTGGTAAAAGGTGCCTACTGGGACAGCGAGATCAAGCGCGCCCAGGTCGAAGGCCTGGAGGGCTACCCGGTCTACACCCGCAAGGTCTACACCGACGTATCGTACGTCGCCTGCGCGCGCAAGCTGCTGGCTGTGCCCGAGGCCATCTACCCGCAGTTCGCCACGCACAACGCCCACACCCTGTCGGCCATCTACCAGATCGCCGGGCAGAACTACTACCCCGGCCAGTACGAGTTCCAGTGCCTGCACGGCATGGGTGAGCCGCTGTACGAACAGGTGGTCGGCAAGATCGCCGACGGCAAGCTGAACCGCCCTTGCCGCGTGTATGCGCCGGTCGGCACCCACGAAACCCTGCTGGCCTACCTGGTTCGCCGCCTGCTGGAAAACGGCGCGAACACCTCGTTCGTCAACCGCATCGCCGACCAGTCCATTTCCATCCAGGAACTGGTCGCCGACCCTGTTACCAGCATCGAGCGCATGGGTACCCAGGAAGGCCGCATCGGCTTGCCACACCCCCGCATTCCGCTGCCACGTGACCTGTACGGCACCGAGCGGGCCAACTCCGCCGGCATCGACATGGCCAACGAACACCGCCTGGCTTCGCTGTCCTGCGCCATGCTGGCCACCGCCAACAACGACTGGAAAGCCGGTCCGCTGCTGGCCTGCACCGCCAGTGACAGTGCGGCAACGCCGGTGCTGAACCCTGCCGATCACCGCGATGTGGTCGGCCACGTTCAGGAAGCGACCGTTGCAGACGTCGACAATGCCATCCAGTGCGCACTCAACGCAGCGCCCATCTGGCAGGCCACCCCGCCAGCCGAGCGCGCCGCCATCCTGGAACGCACGGCCGACCTGATGGAAGCCGAGATTCAGCCCCTGATGGGTCTGTTGATCCGCGAAGCCGGCAAGACCTTTGCCAACGCCATTGCCGAAGTGCGCGAAGCCGTCGACTTCCTGCGCTACTACGCCGTCCAGGCGCGCAACGACCTGAGCAACGATGCCCACCGCCCATTGGGCCCTGTGGTGTGCATCAGCCCATGGAACTTCCCGCTGGCGATCTTCACCGGCCAGGTGGCAGCAGCCTTGGCCGCCGGCAACCCGGTATTGGCCAAGCCTGCCGAGCAAACCCCGCTGATCGCCGCCCAGGCCGTGCGCCTGCTGCTGGAAGCCGGCATTCCGGAAGGTGTCCTGCAACTGCTGCCGGGCCGCGGCGAAACCGTCGGTGCTGGCCTGGTGGGTGACGAGCGCGTCAAGGGCGTGATGTTCACCGGCTCCACCGAGGTGGCGCGTCTGCTGCAACGCAACGTGGCAGGCCGCCTGGACAACCAGGGCCGCCCAGTGCCACTGATCGCCGAAACCGGCGGCCAGAACGCGATGATCGTCGACTCCTCGGCACTGACCGAGCAGGTGGTGATCGATGTCGTGTCCTCAGCCTTCGACAGTGCCGGCCAGCGTTGCTCCGCGCTGCGCGTACTGTGCCTGCAGGAAGACTCCGCCGACCGCGTGATCGAGATGCTCAAGGGCGCCATGGCCGAAAGCCGGCTCGGTTGCCCGGATCGCCTGGCCGTGGACATCGGCCCTGTGATCGACGCTGAAGCCAAGGCTGGCATCGAGAAGCACATCCAGGGCATGCGCGAGAAAGGCCGCTCGGTCTATCAGGTGGCGATTGCCGACAGCGCCGAGATCAAGCGTGGCACCTTCGTGATGCCAACCTTGATCGAACTGGACAGCTTCGACGAGCTCAAGCGCGAGATCTTCGGCCCAGTACTGCACGTGGTGCGCTACAACCGCCGCAACCTGGACCAGTTGATCGAACAGATCAACAATTCGGGCTACGGCCTGACCCTGGGTGTGCACACGCGTATCGACGAAACCATTGCCAAGGTGGTCGAGTCGGCCCATGCCGGCAACCTGTACGTCAACCGCAACATCGTCGGTGCCGTCGTAGGCGTACAGCCGTTCGGTGGCGAAGGCTTGTCGGGCACTGGCCCCAAAGCCGGCGGCCCGCTGTACCTGTACCGCCTGCTGTCGACCCGCCCGGCGGACGCCATCGGTAGCCACTTCCAGCACCAGGACGGCGAAGCCAAGCCAGACCGCGCGCTGCACGAGCAGCTTGTCAAGCCGCTCCACGCGCTGAAGGCCTGGGCCGAGAGCAATCAGCTGTCCGACCTCGCCGTGCTGTGCAGCCAGTTCGCCAGCCAGTCGCAGAGCGGTATCGCCCGTCTGCTGCCAGGCCCGACCGGCGAGCGCAACACTTACACCATCCTGCCGCGCGAACACGTGCTGTGCCTGGCGGACAACGAAACCGACCTGCTGGCGCAGTTCGCTGCCGTGCTGGCGGTGGGCAGCTCAGCGGTGTGGGCCGACGGCGAACCAGGCAAGGCCCTGCGCGCCCGCCTGCCACGCGAACTGCAGGCCAAGGTGAAGCTGGTACCGGACTGGACCAAGGACGAAGTGGCGTTCGATGCCGTGATCCATCACGGCGATTCGGACCAGCTGCGCAGTGTCTGCCAGCAGGTGGCCAAGCGTGCTGGGGCGATTGTCGGGGTACACGGCTTGTCCAGCGGTGATCATCAGATTGCACTGGAGCGCCTGGTGATCGAGCGGGCGGTGAGTGTGAACACTGCGGCGGCTGGGGGTAACGCCAGCTTGATGACCATTGGCTGAGGCTGAGGGTTGTTGAAGAAAAAGGGAGAGCTTCGGCTCTCCCTTTTTTATGGAGTGCATGACTTGAGACTGGGGATGGCAGACAGTCTCACAGTCTCCACCCTTTGCAGCGCCGGAGACCGAACGCCGCCCGCGGCATCGGCCACACTATCTTTCCAAGATGGGCGATCCAGAGGTACGCCAAAGCCGCCAGATACTCCATCCCTTAATCGCCTCTGAGGCAATTAACAACCCAACCCATATCCAGGTATTGATGCCAGCAACTACCATAGGCAAGAGCAAAACCACCGAAATTGACGGAACAATGAAGAACAATCTGAGTGGCATCTGCACCACCGCCAAAAACACCGCGAATTTTTGATACTTGAAAAAACTCACACACGTAACAATAACTGAAAGCTGTAAAAACAGCCCGACCCAAATCACAATCCCTGGACCACCCCAACTCCGCACCACTTCAAGACCACTGTTCAAATCTGACCAAAAAGGTATTGCGCCTCGGGCGACACTACGCAAGATGTACAAAACAATATAAAAAGCATCCATACTTGCCCAAAACAAGTATATCGATCGTTGCTTATTCATATTTGAGACCATCAATAGGCGCCCCCTCTATACTCATACTCCTCGTCAGGCACCACAGGACGCCAGTGCCAAGACTGCCCCGTGATCGCCCATGCATCGTCAGCCTGTACATCGTTCTGCGTTATCCGTCGTACATCGCCATATCGATGTTTAGCCGATAACCTGACGAAACTCCGCTCATTTTCACCCAACGGTACCCACCTCTGACTTACAAGCCTACGGGTATTGGCATAGTCTTTCCCCTCGCTCGAAAAATACGCCCCTCATCCCCCTGAGGTCGTAGGAAGCTAGCTTCCTGCTGACTTCTCCGAACAAGTCTCTGATGCTTCAAATTCTTCATGCCGTCAGTGGAACATCTGAGCTTGGAAGGTGCCATGGCTGACAGATGCATGCCTTTTGATCTCACAGGTGCTGCACTATTACTGTGAAAACCTACTTCTCTTGACGCTCACTCAACCCAGCCTCTTTGCCCCGTCAACCGACATCAGACGTTCCAAATACGAGAATCTGTGACTGAACATCATCTGAATCAATCATGGTAGCCAGCCCTGTTCGGCCAATCCTAGACTCGCACCAAGCCCGCTCTAGGACCGCCCCATGCCCGAGACCCTGCTCAGCCCTCGCAACCTGGCCTTCGAGCTCTACGAAGTCCTCGACGCCGAAGCCCTGACCCAACGCCCGCGCTTTGCCGAGCACAGCCGTGAAACCTTCGACGCTGCGCTGACCACCGCGCGCACCATCGCCGAGAAATATTTCGCCCCCCACAACCGCAAAGCTGACGAAAACGAACCGCGCTACGTAGACGGCCGCGCCGAGCTGATCCCCGAGGTCAAGCCTGCCGTGGATGCTTTTCTTGAAGCCGGTTTCCTCAACGCCAACCGCGACTTCGAGGTCGGGGGCATGCAGTTGCCCAGCCTGGTGTCACAAGCCTGCTTTGCCCATTTTCAGGCTGCGAACGCCGGCACCACCGCCTACCCGTTCCTGACCATGGGCGCGGCCAACCTGATCGAGAGCTTCGGCAGCGAAGAACAAAAGCGCCTGTACCTGCAGCCGATGATCGAGGGCCGCTACTTCGGCACCATGGCCCTGACCGAACCCCACGCCGGCTCATCGCTGGCTGACATCCGCACCCGCGCAGAACCGGCCGGTGACGGCAGCTACCGGCTCCGGGGCAACAAGATTTTCATCTCCGGCGGTGACCATGAGCTGTCGGAAAACATCGTGCACATGGTCCTGGCCAAACTGCCGGATGCCCCACCGGGGGTCAAAGGCATCTCGCTGTTCATCGTGCCCAAGTACCTGGTCGGGCCCGACGGCAGCCGGGGCTCGCGCAATGACGTAGTGCTGGCGGGGCTGTTTCACAAGATGGGCTGGCGCGGCACCACGTCCACGGCGCTGAACTTCGGCGACAACGGCCAGTGCGTGGGCTATCTGGTCGGCCAGCCACATCAAGGCCTGGCCTGCATGTTCCAGATGATGAACGAAGCACGCATCGGCGTCGGCATGGGCGCGGTGATGCTTGGTTACGCCGGCTACCTGTACTCGCTGGGCTATGCGCGGCAGCGCCCACAGGGCCGATCAGCCGACAACAAGGACCCACAAACCCCGGCCATCCCGATCATCGAGCACACCGATGTCAAAAGGATGCTGCTTGCGCAAAAGGCCTATGTGGAAGGCGCTTTCGACCTGGGCTTGTATGCGGCGCGCCTGTTCGACGACACCCACACGGCGCCCGATGAAGACACTCGCCAGCAGGCCCAGGCGCTGCTCGACCTGTTGACGCCCATCGTCAAATCCTGGCCCTCGGCGTATTGCCTGAAAGCGAACGAACTGGCCATCCAGATTCTCGGCGGCCACGGCTACACCCGGGAGTACCCGGTCGAGCAGTATTACCGTGACAATCGCCTGAACCCCATCCACGAAGGGACCGAGGGCATCCAGTCGCTCGATCTGCTGGGCCGCAAGCTGGCCCAGAACGGGGGTGCCGGACTCAAGCACTTGATGCGCCTGATCGCTATCACTGGTGAGCGCGCCAGCCATCACCCCAACCTCGACCCGCTGCGCCAGCCACTGGAACAGCTGGTCAATCGCTTGCAAGGTGTCACCCTGGCCCTGCTCGGCGACCTGGCCCAGGGCAAGGTCGCCGGCGCCCTGGCCAACTCGGCCCTGTACCTCAAGGTCTTCGGCCATTGCGTGATTGGCTGGCGCTGGCTGGAACAGGCGATTCATGCCGAACTCGGTCTGCTTCAGCGCGCCGCGGCTGACCGCGACTTCTACCTCGGCAAGCTGCAGGCAGCCCGGTATTTCCTGACCTGCGAAATACCGGGCTGCCATGCAGACCTGGCCTTGCTTGAAGCGCGCGATGACACCAGCTTGAACATGCAACAAGAGTGGTTCTAGAAAGTGGCCTTGGCCCGCTCATCGTTGCGGGCACTCCCCTGCTGACGGCACACGTCGAGCGGTACGGGTGATGGCAATGCCAGTGGCGACTATCGTGATACCCAGGTAGGTCGTCCAATGAATGGCATCGCCGAACATCAACGCCGCCCAAATGAGCGTTACAGGGGGTTCCAGGTAGACCAACGCGGACACCCGTGTTGCCGACAGCTTGGTCAAGAGTATCCACAGGCTCAGGTAGGCGATGAAGGTCGAAAACAAGGTCAACCACGCCACCGCCACCCATACCTGAGCACTGCTGGGCAGCTCGATCAGGCGCAACGGCACTCCTGTGACACTGAGCAGTACCAGCGTCGCGCTCGATTGCAGGAAGAGCGGCATCAACAAGCCCTCTTTACTGTGATCCGTGCCCATGACCGACTGTCGCCGTTGGTAAACGGTGGCAATCGATAACGTGATCGCGGCAATCAGCGGCAGCGCATACAGCCATGGCTCGAGCCGAGTTGAAGACAAGCTGTATTCACCAAGAATCACCACACTGACCCCGGCAAACCCGAGTACCAGCCCAAGCCACTCCTGCCTGCCGCTTCGCTCCTGCTGATCCGCACTACCCATTGCCGCCGTGATCAGGGGCTGCAGCGCGCAGATGATGGCGGCTATCCCCGCAGGCAAGCCACCGCGTATGGCAATGTAGACACTGATCAGGTAAGCGAACTGAGCCAGGAAACCGATGACTGCGTTGTAGCGAACTTGCGCCCAGGACAGGTTACGTAATCGATGCAAAACAAACGGCAATAAACAAAGACTGACCAATAGGAAGCGCCAGAACAGCAAGTTCACTGCGCCTGCATCCTGCGTGCCGAGCCGGGCGCCAATGAAACCGGAACTCCAGGACAGGACAAAGACAACTTGCAAGATCACCATGTAGAGCGCACTGGCAGGCATGGTTACGCCCCTGTATGACGTAGTTCTTCGAACGTTATCGGTTCGATACCCAGCCTGGCGTAATGACGGGCTGCTGACCGGTGGAGCGCCCAGCGCAGACCCAACCAATTGGGGACTGTACGAGGGATGCCGTCATCCGACGCCAAGTGCCAGAAGCGGTTGGAATCGTCGTTGAAGTAGGGGCAATGAAAGGACAACACGAGTGACATTCGCCGTCCGCTGAGCACCGGTCGCACACCGTGGAACAACCGACTGCCAAAGATGAGCAGCGCATCGCCTGATGCGTTCAGATGCGCCATCTCGAAGGTCCGGTAGTCCAGGGCGTCGAACGTATCGACCGTGCCATTGTGGTACAGGAATTCGCCGCCGGTGTAACTGGCCGGGTCCGTCAACACGATGTTCAACACATAGTTGGTGCCGTCGGTATGCCACATGCCCCTTTGCTGCTGTTGCTCGGGCGGTTTTGGGTAGTAGTAGTTGACCTGCGAGCGGGCGTTGAGCATCGGATAAGGCACCAGTGGCACACCTGCGATGCGCGAGACAGCTAACAGAAATGCACGACTGTTCATCATGTCGTTGATAAACGGCGAGCGTGCCGTCACCCCTCGCGTGCGCCTGGAAATGATCCAGTCACTGTCACCTGCCCCTTTCTCCAGGCGTGCGCAGATGTCTTGCAAAACCGTGACGCACTCAGGTGTGAACAACCGATGAACCGCCGCAACGCCTGTGATCGTATCAACGGCTACGGTTGCATGTGGGCTCTGACTGTATCCCAGCTCGCCCAGCGTACGAATGTCTGCGATAGCAGGCCCTACCGGCTGCAGCAGATCGTCCCGCCAGCAAGCGTTATCTTCATAACAGGCTTTTGATGGCCGAGGCGCACCCTTGAATGTCGACTTGAGCGCCAGCTTGACGCGGCCCAGGCCGCGTTCGAACAAGGGCAAGGTATTCGAATGGCTCATGACGTATATCTCCGTTTGATCACGCTATTGGAGGTACTCAGCGATCTGATAGCGCACCGAACCATCACCGCTGGCAAATTCATCCACGACCCTGCAGTTGCAGTGTCGAGCCCTGGTGCGACGAAACTGCTCCGGGGTGAACTTCAGACAGATGTTGGTCAAAAGAAACCCCTGCGTTTGCTCGCGTAGAACAGGCTGCAAGGTGACTGCCACATGGACGGTTTCGTCGAGTATGCGCAGAGGCACCAGTACAGCTTCATGCTCGGCCATGGGGCAGAAACCTTGCTGCAGGGCAACCAAACGAGAGAACTGAACCATATTGGCGTTGGCGTAGAAACCGAGAATGGTTTGCTCCAGGCCAGGCTCGTATACCTGCATTTCAGAAAGAACGTAGGTCCCCTTCCCGGCCAGTGTACGAATCAGTCTGCCCGTACTGACCGGCCATTCATTGCCCTCCTGAAAGCCCAGCAAGGTAATCAGTGTGATGTCCTCTCCAGGGTGCAACGCTTCGCGGGTCACGGTGCGATAGTCGGCAGCGATATAGTTGAAGCTTCCCTGGTTGCCCAGGATCGGACACAGGGCATCCCTCATGGCCGGTTCGGACGTCTGATTGATGTCGATGGCGGTATAGCGAACGGTTGTACAGGCATCAGCCATTTGCTTGAGCAAACAAGCACTCTTGACCGGTTCCGGCCCCAGTTCGACGTAGTGAACGCTCCGGCCGCGGCACAGTGCAGCCAGTCGTTGCGCTACATCACCAATAACGCTGCGCAGTGGCCCCCTCCCTTGCGCATCGGCGCATAAGCCAGATTGGTTCAAGCCCTGTTCGTTGAGGGCGCGCATGAGCAGAAATATCTCGTGATTGAAACGGTAGGTGACTTGAGTGCCCTGGTCGGGCGACACGAGGGTTGAGTATTTCTCATGGTTTTCGACGGACCATAACCGTGCACATTGATAGGAAGGGGTATGCACAAGAGCGTCTACAACAAAGTCGTTCAAGCTCATCCGTATCATTCCTTTGCATTTCGGGAGTGGCGCGCGCTTTGACCTCACGTTAAGAGGGGTTATAAAGCCTGTACAGTTGATTAAATCGAAGTGCTGATTCGATCCAGCCAAATCAGGTGCTTTCATGGGCAAAGGTCTAGATATCAATGTGTTGCGAACTTTTCAGGCCGTGGCTCGACTCGGTCGTTTCAACGCAGCGGCAGACTATGTCCATCGCAGTCCTTCAGCAGTGACCACGCAGATACAAAAGCTCGAAGAGCAGGTTGGCCAACAGCTGTTTGCGCGCAGCAACCAGGCAGTGGAGCTCACCCCCGCAGGCCGGCATCTACTGGGCGAGGCGACACGCTTTCTGATCGCCCACGACAAGCTGCTGGCGACGCTGTCCCCCCGGCAACTGACAGGCAAAGTCCGTCTGGGGGTACCGGATGGCTATGCCGCCACGCTCATGAGTGAATGCCTGCCGGTATTCGTTGCCAGTAATCCGAAGATGGAGCTGGAAGCTGTGGCGTGCTCCAGCGCGCAGTTGCTGGACCTGTTTGCCAGGCAGCAACTGGACCTGGCCGTGGCGGTCAGCAGCGAGCACATCCAGCAGGGTGACTGGCTGCGCCCCACAAAACCCCGTTGGGCCGCCGCGAAGGGCTTCATCCGCGATCACAGCCGCCCGCTACCTCTGGCATTGCAGCTAAAGGGCTGTCCCTACCGGGAGGCAGCGGTCCAGGCATTGAAAGCCGAAGGCATTGCGTACCGTATCCTGCTGGAAAGTGCCAACTGGCATGCGGTACTGGCCTGTGTCAAAAGTGGCCTGGCAGTTGGCATCGTCGAGGAGCTCGAAGCCGACGACTCGCTGGTCTTTTTGCATGACCAGGACCTGCCGACGCTTCCCGCGCACGGCATCTACCTGCTGACGGACTCCGCGCACCCTGTGGCAGTACATCTGCACGCAGTGCTCAAGGCTGCGATTCAAAAAGAAGCCGACTCAGAGCTCGCCGCAACGCAAACGCCCGTTAATGCCTGACCAGCACATCAGCAGGCTGCCATAATGACCCGGCATTGCCCGAGCCCGCAGCGCGGCCCGTCTCGGCATTGCCCAGCGCGTGGTTCCAGGGAGCCACCGTGTATCCGGAGGCTTGTCCATGTTCGATTCCAGCACCCTGCTGCGCCAGCGCTTCGCCGCCCTGCGCAGCACGGCCGATCTGTTTTCCTTGCGCCATGTCAGGCAGTCGCACCAGGCATTGTCCGTGCGCCGCAACGTTGCCGAACCGCCTGCCTTGAGCCAGGACGAGGGCGCCATGCTGACCGTGCGCATCAACGGTGTGGAGGCCTACGCCGCCACGGCCGATCTGTCCCAGAGTGGCCTGCAGCGCGCATTGGAGCAGGCTGAAACCCTCGCTCGACAGATTGCCCGCTACAGCCTGCTGGACCTGCGCGAACAGCCTGTGCCGACTGGGCGCCACGATTACCTTTCGCCTCATTTCGACCAACCGATGCCGGGCCTTGCCGACTGCCTCGGCTTGCTCGCCGAAGAATCGGCCAGCGTGCCGTCGGACTCGCGCCTGGTGGACTGGCAGGCAAGCCTTGGCATGAGCCTGGTCGAGCAGACTTACCTGAACTCGGCCGGTGCCGAACTGCGCCAGGCCCAGCGCTTTCTGTTCCCTGGCCTGGCCGTGACGGCCAGCAATGGCCAGGACAGCCAGAGCCGCAGCCTGGGCAGGGAGAACTTCGGTCAGCAAGGCGGCTTCGAAATCATCGAGCGCTGCGGCCTGAGGGGCTCGGCCCGGCAGGTTGCCGACCAGGCCCTGCAATTGCTGCAGGCGCCGAACACGCCCAGCGGCGTACGCGACCTGCTGTTGATGCCTGACCAGATGATGCTGCAGATCCACGAATCCATCGGGCACCCCTTGGAGATGGACCGCATCCTGGGCGATGAGCGCAACTACGCCGGTACCAGCTTCGTCAAAGCCAGTGACTTTGGCCAGTTGCAGTATGGTTCATCCCTGCTGAACGTAACCTTCGACCCGACCTTGAACGAAGAGCTGGCCAGCTACAGCCACGACGACGATGGCACGCCGGCCAGCAAGCAATTTCTCATTCAGGACGGCGTGCTGCTGCGCCCGCTGGGCGGTGCCCTTTCCCAGTTCCGCTCTGGTCTTGGCGGCGTGGCCAATAGCCGCGCCTGCGGCTGGAACCGGGCGCCGATCGACCGCATGGCGAACCTGAACATAGAGCCGGGGGACCAGTCCCTGGATCAGCTGATCGCAGGTATCGAGCATGGCATCCTGATGCGCACCAACCGGTCCTGGTCCATCGACGATGCGCGCAACAAGTTCCAGTTCGGCTGCGAATGGGGCCAACTGATCGAGAATGGCGAACTCAAGGGCATCGTGAAGAACCCCAACTACCGCGGCATCTCCGCACGGTTCTGGCGCAACCTGGCCGCCGTCGGCGACCGCAGCACCTTCCAGGTCCTGGGGACGCCCAATTGTGGCAAGGGCGAGCCCAACCAGGTGATCCGGGTTGGGCACGCCTCGCCAGCTTGCGTGTTCAGCGCCATCGACGTGTTTGGAGGAGATGCATGATGAAACAGGCCTTCCAATCCCTCATCGACACCCTGGGCGCTGCCCTGCAAGCAGGCGAACACTACACCCTGGGGTTGAGTGCCGAGCAGTCGCAGTTCGTGCGCTTGAACCATGCCAAGGTCCGTCAGGCGGGCGAGGTGAGCCAGGCCAGTGCTCACCTGCGCTTGATCCACGCTGGTCGTCAGGCCGAGCAACAGGTGACCCTTAGCGGTGATGCGCAGCTGGACCGCCAGCGCCTGCTCGACGCCCTGTCGCAACTGCGCCAGATGCTGCCGCTACTGGCGGCAGACCCGTACCTGAGGCTGGATGAAAGTGCCTGGCGCAGTGATAGCCAACAGACGCAGGCCCTGCCCGAGCTGAATGAGGTGCTGGCCCTGCTGGAACAGGAAGCCGGTGACCTGGACCTGGTCGGCATTTATGCCGCAGGCCCGATCTGGCGCGGTTTCGCCAGCTCGTTCGGCGCCTTTGGCTGGCACCAGGCCAATAGCTTCAACATCGACTGGAGCCTGTTCCACGAGAGCGGCCAGGCGGTCAAGGCCAACTATGCCGGGCAGGTATGGCGTGCCGACGACTTCACCGCCCGCCTGCGTCAGGCTCGGGCGCAGTTGGGCTACCTGGGGCGTGCGCCGGTGGTACTGCAACCGGGCAGCTACCGCGCCTACCTGGCGCCAGCGGCCATGGACGAAATCGCCGGCATGCTGTGCTGGGGCGGCTTCTCGGCGCAGGCCCTGGCGACCGGCAGCAGTGCCCTGCAGCGCCTGTACAGCGGTGACGCCACCCTGAGCCCACTGATCAGCTTCGCCGAGCAGGTCAGCGGTTCACTGAGTCCAGCGTTCTCCGACGAAGGCTCACCGCGCCTGGACGTGGCGCTGATCGAGCAGGGCAAGCCAGCACAACGCCTGGCTTGCGCGCGCAGCGCGGCCGAGTTCGGGGTGCTGGCAAACGGGGCCGACAGCTACGAGTCGCCCTGCGCGCTCAGCCTCGCGCCCGGTCAATTACCCCGTGAAGATGTTCTGGAGCGGCTCGGCACCGGCCTGTACATCAGCAACCTGTGGTACTTGAACTACTCCGACCTGCCCGCAGCGCGCATGACCGGCCTGACCCGCTTCGCCACGTTCTGGGTGCAGGACGGGCAGATCCAGGGGCCGGTCAACACGATGCGCTTCGATGACAGCCTGTACAACCTGCTGGGCGAGCAACTGGAGGCGTTGACGTGCGAGCGGGAGCTGATTCTGTCGACCAGCACTTACGGGCAACGCAGCACCGGATCGAGTCATTTGCCCGGCGCGCTGGTCAAAGCGCTGACGCTGACATTGTGATTGGATTTTGCCGGCCACCTCACGGCGGTAGCCACGCCTGCCACGCCCCGTAGGCGCGGCGCTTGCCGTCGAGAGGCCAGTACAGACAGACGAGGACGTCATGCCCGAACGCACCCCGCTCGACCCCATCACCGCCCGCTGGCTGCCATGGGTGGTGGCGATCGCCTTCTTCATGCAGTCGCTGGACGGCACCATTCTCAACACCGCGCTGCCCGCCATGGCCCGCTCCCTGGCCGAAGACCCCCTGCGCATGCAGGGTGTGATCATTTCATACATGCTCACCGTGGCCTTGCTGATCCCCGCCTCGGGCTGGATCGCCGACCGTTTCGGCACCAAGCGCATCTTCTTCAGCGCCATCCTGCTGTTCAGTTTCGGCTCGTTGCTATGCGCAGTGGCCAACAGCCTGGGCTTTCTGATCTTCGCGCGGATCGTGCAGGGGCTCGGCGGGGCGCTGATGCTGCCGGTCGGTCGGCTGGTGGTGCTGCGCGCCTATCCTCGCACCGAACTGGTGCGCATCATGAGCTTCATCACCATCCCGGGTCTGCTCGGGCCATTGCTGGGCCCGACGGTAGGTGGCTGGCTGGTGGAGATCCTGAGCTGGCACTGGATCTTCCTGCTCAACTTGCCGGTCGGCCTGCTGGGCTGTTACGCCGTCTGGAAGTTCATACCCGACCTGCGCGGCGCCGAGCGCACTACGTTCGACGGGCCGGGCTTTTTGCTGTTCGGCGCCGCGATGGTGCTGATCACCATCGCCATGGAAGGCCTGGGCGAGCTGCACCTGCCGCACTTGCGCGTCATGTTGCTGCTGTTCGCCGGCATGGCCTGCCTGGCGGCCTACTGGCTGCGAGCCGGGCGCGACCCGGAGCCGTTGTTCTCTCCGAGCCTGTTCCGCGTACGTACCTTCGCCATCGGTATCCTGGGCAACCTGTTCGCCCGCCTGGGCAGCGGTGCACTGCCGTTCCTGGTACCGCTGCTGCTTCAGGTAGCGCTTGGGTATTCACCGGCCCAGGCGGGCATGAGCATGATCCCCTTGGCGGCGGCGGCCATGGTCGCCAAGTCCGTCGCCAGGCCGCTGATCGAACGGCTCGGTTACCGCATCATCCTGACTGGCAACACGGTGCTGCTGGGTCTGCTGCTCGCTGGCCTGGGCCTGGTGGACGAGCAGACCCCGTATTGGTTGCTGCTGGTGCAACTGGGCCTGCTGGGCGCCGTGAACTCCCTGCAGTTCACTGCCATGAACACGGTGACGCTGATCGACCTGGACGATGCCAGCGCCAGTAGCGGCAACAGCTTGTTGTCGGTGGTGGCCCAGCTGTCGCTGAGCCTGGGGGTGGCCTGTGCTGGCGCGCTGCTGGGCGGCTTCACGGCAGCAGGCAGCGCCGAAGGCGTGGAAACCACACTGGGTGCGTTCCAGCTGACGTTCTTCACCATCGGCATCATGGCCATGCTGGCGGCGGCCATCTTCCTGCAACTGGCGCCGACGGACGGAAGGCGTGCCCGTCGTCCGGAAGAGCACGTGGAGTCTTAGGGCGAATGGCGTCGGGGCTGGTAGACTGTGCAGCATTTTTCGCTTCGCACCGCAGGCCCGCCTCGTGACCACCGATTCCACCGCCTTTGCCACCTTGCCGTTGTCCGCCGCCATGCTGGCCAACCTGGACGCCCTCGGCTACACCTCGATGACGCCGATCCAGGCCCAGAGCCTGCCGGTCATTCTCAAGGGCCAGGACCTGATCGCCCAGGCCAAGACCGGCAGCGGCAAGACCGCCGCCTTCGGTATCGGCTTGCTCAACCCGATCAACCCTCGGTACTTCGGCTGCCAGGCGCTGGTGCTGTGCCCTACGCGCGAGCTCGCCGACCAGGTGGCCAAGGAGCTGCGTCGCCTGGCCCGTGCCGAAGACAACATCAAGATCCTGACGCTGTGTGGCGGCGTGTCGCTGGGCCCGCAGATCGCCTCTCTGGAGCACGGCGCGCACATCATCGTCGGCACCCCGGGCCGCATCCAGCAGCACCTGGACAAGGGCACGCTGGTTTTGGGCGGCCTGAACACGCTGATCCTCGACGAAGCCGACCGCATGCTCGACATGGGCTTCTTCGATGCCATCGCCAGCATCATTGCCAAGACCCCAGCGCGCCGTCAGACCTTGCTGTTCTCCGCCACCTATCCCTCTGGCATCAAGCAGCTGGCGGCCGATTTTATGCGCGACCCGCAGCAGGTCAGAGTCGAAAGCCTGCATACCGACAACCAGATCGAGCAGCGCTTCATCGAAATCGCTCCCGAACAGCGCCTTGAAGCGGTTACCCGGGTGCTGGGCCATTATCGCCCGCAGTCCTGCGTGGCATTCTGCTTCACCAAGCAGCAGTGCGAAGACGTGGTGGCCCACCTTACGGCCAAGGGCATCGTGGCCCAGGCGCTGCACGGTGACCTGGAGCAGCGGGATCGCGACCAGGTGCTGACCATGTTCGCCAACCGCAGCAGCTCGGTGCTGGTGGCCACCGATGTGGCCGCCCGTGGCCTGGATATCGACGGCCTGGACATGGTCATCAACGTAGAGCTGGCGCGTGATGCCGAAATCCACGTGCACCGCGTGGGCCGCACCGGCCGCGCTGGCGAGAAGGGTATCGCGGTCAGCCTGGTCGCACCTGCCGAAGGCCATCGCGCCCAGGCCATCGAAGCCTTGCAGAAGAGCCCGCTGCGCTGGGACCTGTTGGACAGCCTCAAGAACAAGGGCGGTGAGCCGCTGCTGCCGGTGATGAGTACGCTGTGCATCGCAGCCGGGCGCAAGGACAAGCTGCGCCCGGGCGATATTCTCGGCGCGCTGACCGGTGATGCCGGTATCCCCGGCAAGCAGGTGGGCAAGATTGCGATCTTTGATTTCCAGGCGTTTGTGGCGGTGGAGCGGGCGCTGGCCAAGCAGGCCATGCAACGCTTGAATAGCGGCAAGATCAAGGGCCGCTCCCTCAAAGTCCGCATCGTCTGACATTTTTTCGGGCCGCGTTGCAGCCTATCGCAGACAAGCCAGCCCCTACAGGAACATCACAGGCCTACAGCCAGTTGCCTTCCCTGTAGGCGCTGGCGTGCCTGCGATGGGCCGCAACGCGGCCTCGGCTATTGATGAGGTAACACCGTGCACTCCACCGACGTGATCATCCTGGGCGCAGGCGCTGCCGGCCTGATGTGTGCCCAGCTCAGCGCCCGCCGAGGCCGCCGGGTCCTGCTGCTCGACCACGCCAACAAGCCAGGCAAGAAGATCCTGATGTCCGGCGGCGGGCGCTGCAATTTCACCAACCTGTACACCGAGCCAAGCAACTTTCTGTCGCACAACGCGCACTTCTGCAAGTCGGCCCTGGCTCGCTACACCCAGTGGGACTTCATCGAGCTGGTGTGCAAGCACGGCGTGCCCTACCACGAAAAAAAGCTCGGCCAGCTGTTCTGCGACAACAAGGCCAGCGACATCCTCGACATACTCCTGGCCGAGTGCGACGAGGCCGGCGTCCAGATCCGCATGCACACCAGCATCGAGCAGATCGACAAGACCGACAACGGCTACCTGCTGCAGACCAGCGCCGGCCCATTCGCCTGCCAGTCGCTGGTGATCGCGACGGGTGGTCTGTCCATCCCGACGTTGGGTGCGACCGGTTTCGGCTACCAGGTGGCCCGACAGTTCGGCCATACCTTGCTGCCGACCCGCGCGGGCCTGGTGCCATTCACCATCACCGAGCCCCAGCTCAAGGCCATGTGCACCGAGCTGTCCGGCACCTCGCTGGACTGCACCGCCAGCTGCAACGGCACCAGCTTCCGTGAAAACCTGCTGTTCACCCACCGGGGCCTGAGCGGCCCGGCGATCCTGCAGGTCTCATCGTTCTGGGAAGCCGGCGATACGCTTGAGATCAACCTGCTGCCTGACCGCGATGCGCTGGACTGGTTGCAGACCCAGCAAACCGAGCGCGGCAATGCTGAACTCAAGACCGTGCTGGGTGAGGTGTTCACACGCAAGCTGGCTACTTTGCTGGCCGAGCAGTGGTTCGAATCCAAGCCGATGAAGCAGTACACACCGGCTGAACTGGCCCTGATCGCCGACAAGCTGGCACGCTGGCAACTGGTGCCTGCCGGCACCGAGGGTTACCGCACTGCCGAAGTGACCCTGGGCGGTGTGGACACCCGTGAGGTCTCGTCCAAGACCATGGAGTCGCTCAAGAGCCCGGGGCTTTACTTCATCGGTGAAGTGCTGGACGTCACGGGTCACCTGGGCGGCTTCAACTTCCAGTGGGCTTGGGCATCGGCCAACGCCGCAGCGCAGTTCGTCTAGGGTAGAATCCACCGCGCAGCACGGAACGCTTCTTGCTGGCACGTGCTCAATAGCGGGTGGCGGGGCGCCTGGCGGCCCCGCTCATCGCTACGGTATTTCTACGATCACTGCCCGGCAGGCCATCATGTCATCGAGCTCGTTACGTCATTCACTGCGTCGCCTGTGGGGCCAGGACAAGTTCAGCTACAGCATCAGGGTGACCATTGCCCTTACCGGCAGCCTTGCCCTGTGCTGGCACCAGAACGAAATGGCCCTGCTGATCCCGTTGTTTCTGGGCATCATCGCCAGTGCCCTGGCTGAAACCGACGACAGCTGGCAAGGCCGCCTCAGCGCCCTGGCGGTCACCCTGGTCTGTTTTGCCATCGCGGCGCTCGCGGTCGAACTGCTGTTCCCCTACCCCCTGGTCTTCGTCTGCGCCCTGGCCCTGGCAGCGTTTGCCTTGACCATGCTGGGCGCCCTGGGCGAGCGCTACGGCGCCATCGCATCGGCAACACTCATCACGGCGGTCTACACGATGATCGGCGTGGACCAGCGCGGCGGGCAGGTGACGGATATCTGGCACGAACCCATGCTGCTGGTGGCAGGCGCGGCCTGGTATGGGCTGCTCTCGGTGCTGTGGCAGGCGTTGTTCTCCAACCAACCGGTGCAGCAGAGCCTGGCGAAGCTGTTCTTCGAACTGGGCAGCTATCTCAAGCTCAAGGCCAGCCTGTTCGAGCCTGTCCGCACCCTGGACGTCGAAGCACGTCGGCTCGAACTCGCCCAGCAAAATGGCAAGGTGGTGGCGGCCCTCAACGCGGCGAAGGAAATCATCCTGCACCGGGTGGGCAACAGCCAGCCCAACTCCAAGGTCAGCCGCTACCTGAAGCTCTACTTCCTGGCCCAGGACATCCATGAGCGGGTCAGCGCCTCCCACTACCCCTACAATGCACTGGCCGAAGCTTTCTTCCACAGCGATGTGATGTTCCGGTGCCAGCGCCTGCTGCGCAAGCAAGGCGCCTCGTGCCAGGAGCTTGCACGCTCGATTCGGCTGCGCCAACCCTTCGTGCTGGCCAGCGGCTTTACCGAGGCACTCGAAGACCTCAACGCTTCGCTCGAACACCTGCGCGGCCAGAACAACCCGGCCTGGCGCGGACTGCTGCGTTCATTGCGTGCACTGGCGGCCAACCTGGCCACGCTCGATCGCCTGCTCGGTGCCGCAAGCAACCCTGACAGCCTGGCCGATGCCAGCGACAGCAGCTTGCTGGACCGCTCGCCGCGCTCGCTCAAGGACATGGGCAAGCGCCTGCGTACGCAATTGACGCCCACCTCGCTGTTGTTCCGCCACGCCCTGCGCCTGCCGCTGGCCCTGTCCATCGGTTACGGCATGGTGCACCTGATCCACCCGACCCAGGGCTACTGGATCATCCTGACCACGCTGTTCGTGTGCCAACCCAACTACGGAGCGACCCGGCGCAAACTGGTGCAGCGCATCATCGGCACTGCCGTGGGCCTGACCGTCGGCTGGGCGCTGTTCGACCTGTTCCCCAACCCGGTCATCCAGTCGCTGTTCGCGGTCGTGGCGGGGGTGGTGTTCTTCGTCAACCGGACCACGCGCTACACCCTGGCCACGGCTGCGATCACACTGATGGTGCTGTTCTGCTTCAACCAGATCGGCGACGGCTACGGGCTGTTCCTGCCGCGGCTGTTCGACACCCTGGTCGGGAGCCTGATCGCCATTCTTGCCGTGTTCCTGTTCCTGCCCGACTGGCAAGGCCGCCGCTTGAACAAGGCGCTGGCCAACACACTGATCTGCGCCAGCGAATACCTGCGCCAGATCATGCAGCAATATGCCTACGGCAAGCGCGACGACCTGGCCTATCGCCTGGCGCGGCGCAATGCCCACAATGCCGATGCGGCCCTGTCGACGACCCTGGCCAACATGCTCATGGAGCCTGGCCACTTTCGCAAGGAGGCCGATGTGGGCTTCCGCTTCCTGGTGCTGTCGCACACCCTGCTCAGCTACCTGTCGGGACTGGGCGCCCACCGTGACACGGCTCTGCCGGCCGAGGCACGGGAGCACTTGATCGAAGACGCAGGCAGCCGCCTGGCAAACAGCCTTGAGGAAATAGCCAATGGCCTGGCGGCGCGCTCACCGGTAGCGATTCACAGCGATGCCGAAGAAGCGCTTGCCAACGCCTTGGAGCAGATGCCCGAAGAGGTGGATGAACATCAGCGCCTGGTACAGACGCAACTGGCACTGATCTGCCGCCAATTGGCTCCGCTGCGCACGTTGGCGGCGCATTTGATCAAGAAGGATGCTCCGGCAGGTGGCGCTTCGCGTTAGGTCTGGAGCAAGGATCAATAGCTTTGATTGGTCTTCGGAGGCTGGCGAATCTCCAGGCACAGCGGATTGGTAGGGGCTGTGCAATATCCTGATATTTCAGCTTCGCAGCGCATACTGCCGGGGCCGCTTTGCGGCCCATCGCGGCCGGTCCGGCGCCCCGGCAAGGGCCGCTCCTACAGGTACCGCGTTTGCCTGCAGATCCGCGCTACGCCTGCAGAGAACTTGCCATGCACCGTATCCAAAGGCTATCGATTTCCCATGTAGGAGCGGCCCTTGCCGGGGCGCCGGACCGGCCGCGATGGGCCGCAAAGCGGCCCCGGCACCATGAGCTGCGAAGCTGCAATCCTGAAGCCATTGCCAATGCCGGCGCATCGTAACGCCGCCGCTGCTCGCCTAGAAACCATACTGATGCAGTAACCGTTCATAACTGCCATCGGCCTTCATGGCGGCGATGGCCGCGTCGAAGCGAGCGACGATCGACTGGTGATCCGGGTGCTTCAAGCTGACCAGAATGTGCAGCGGGTTTTCGCCCAGTGCAGGCTCCACTAGCTCCACCTTGTCACGCACATTGTCCGGCTCGCGCTGCAGGTGATAGCGGGCCACGTACTCGTCCTCCACGGCCAGGCTCACACGCCCTGCCGCCAGCATGCGCACGGCGGACGAAAATGTACTCACCGCTACCTTGTGCAAGCGGGTATTGCCGTCGAACGCGCTCGAGTAGGCGTAATCACGCACCACGGCGATGCTGTAGGGATACAGGTCCGAAAGGTGCTCGAAATGCAGGCCCGCGTCCTTACGCTGCAGCAGACGGATACGGTTGTTCAGGTAGGCGCTGGAAAACAGCCCGATGCGCGCGCGCGATTCGTTGTGCCAGGCGTTGATCAGTATGTCGTAACGACCGTCCCCGACGCCTGCCAGGGCCCGAGCCCAGGGTGCCTCCTCGAAGCTGCTGCTGTAGCCCGCCCGCGTCAGCGCCGTGGTCACGATGCTGATGGCCAGACCGCCGCCAGGCATACTGGCGTCGGTGAAGGGCGGCCAATGATCCGATACCAGGCGCAGCTTGCCGGAGGCGGCGGCCGGAGGCGCCATGACAGTGGCCAGTAACCCGAGAACACAAAGCATCAGCCGCATGCCCAAGCCCTTGCGCGGTGAAGAAACGTACACTGCGGGTGAGCTTACACAAAGGCTCTGGTCGGGGCAGCGGTCAATAGTGTCATCTAGCCTCTATTCTGGCCGAACCTACGATTTTTATTGCAGTGGCCTTAACGGGTACAGGTCAGGGATAACCCAGTACCTTGCGTATTTGACTCAGGTGACGCTCGATCCACTGCCAGTCGATGGCCCCCCAGTCCTGTATGCGGTAATGGCCTGCGTGATTGCGCGCGCCTTCTTGCTGCTCGAAGGTGCAGACGATGTCCAGATCGGCCAGCGCTGCAAGGGTGTCCTGGGCCGTGCGCCGGGGCATGCCCGTAGCCTCCATCAGCGCAGGCACGCTGGTAGCGGCCTGGCTGTCGATCAGCCAGGCGACATAAAGACGGCGGTAGAAACTGCTCTTGGTCTTGCTTACTTCCATGCTGCGGGTCCTCAAGCGTTACCCGGCAACTCCCGATAGGTCAGGTAGACGCGCAGGTCGAATTCCAGTTGATGGTAGTCCGGCTCCATGTGCTGACAGAGCTGGTAGAACGCCTTGTTGTGGTCACGCTCGCGCAAGTGGGCCAACTCATGCACCACGATCATGCGCAGAAACTGCGGCGCAGCCTCCTTGAACAGCGAGGCGATGCGGATTTCCTTCTTGGCCTTGAGTTTGCCGCCCTGCACGCGAGAGACGGCAGTGTTCAGGCCCAGCGCCCGGTGGGTCAGATCCAGCCGGCTGTCGAACAGCACCTTGTCCAGTGGCGGTGCACTGCGCAGAAAACGCTGGCGCAGTTCCTGGGCGTAGCCGTACAAGGCCTTGTCGCTTTGTACCTCGTGGCGCTCGGGGTAGCGCTTGTGCAGGTATTCGCCAAGGCGGTCGCTGTCGATCATCTGCCGCACCTGTTGTTGCAGGTGCGGTGGGTAAGCTTGCAGGTAGCGTAGGACGGTCATGGCAGTACAGTCGGCGTAACGAGCGCCAATTCTAACCCGCTGGCGGGGCAGGCCAGGGGAAAATTGCCGGGAAGTTGCCGGCATCGGCAGCTGTCATAGGGTGCGCTACCAAGAAGCCCTGAACGTATTGGCAGCCTGCGGCTTTGAGCCATTGAGCCTGGGCCTGGGTTTCCACGCCCTCGGCAATCACGGTGATCCTGTAATCGGCACACAGCCCGATGACGCTGCGTGCCAGCGCCGCATCGGCCGACGCGTCCGGCAGGCGCGCCACCAGGTGGCGATCGAGTTTCAGGGTATCGATGGGCAAATCGCGCAGCATACGCAGTGAACAGTCACCGGCGCCGAAATCGTCCAGCGCCACCCGTACACCCAGCGCGCGCAACCGGTCGACCTGCTTGACCGCCGCATCGATGTTGTACATGAGCGAGGTTTCGGCCACTTCCACTTCCAGGTGCGCTGGCTGCAGGCCATAGCGCTGGATGACCCGTTGCAGCTCCTCGACCAGGCTTGGCGAGACGAACTGGGCCCGGCTCAGGCTGATGCCCAACACAATGTCGGTCGCAAAGCATTGGTACCAGGCCTGGCGCTGGGCAGCACTCTGTCCGTAGATCCAGCCGGCCAGGCGGTTGATCAGCCGCGCTTCTTCGAGCAGGGGAATGAACAGGCCTGGCGGCACATCGCCAACGCTGGGGTGCTGCCAGCGTAGCAGGGCTTCGAAGCCGCGCAGGCGACCATCGGCGAAAGCCACTTGCGGCTGATACACTAAAGTAAAATCCTGCTGCTCGATGGCCGTACGCACGCCGTCTTCGAGCATCAGGCGGGAACGGGCGCGGCCATTGAGTTCCTGGTCGTAGAAGCGATACTGCTGGCGCCCTGCCTGCTTGGCAGCGTACATGGCCGCGTCGGCTGCGCGCAGCAAGCCTTCGACGTTGCCACCGCAGTCGGGGTAGGTGGCGATGCCGATGCTCACGCCCAGGCATACGTCCAACCCATCGATCTGGTGGCTGATGGCAATGCGCTCGAGCAGCCGCTCGGCGTAGCGCCCGGCTTGCTCGGCATAGGGCAAGCCGTCGAACAGCGCGGTGAATTCGTCTCCGCCCATGCGTGCCAGCAGGGCTTCACTGCCCAGACAATCCTTGAGCTGCTCGGCCACCCAGCGCAAAACCCGGTCACCGGCATCGTGGCCAAGGGAATCGTTGATACGCTTGAAGCCATCCAGGTCCATGTACATCAAGGCCTGCGCCCGGTCCGAGCGCTCATTGCGCAGCAATGCCCCTTCGGCCGCCTGGTAGAACCCACGGCGGTTAAGCAGGCCGGTAAGTGGGTCGGTAATGGCCTGGTATTCGAGCTGTTGGTGCAGGTTGTGCACCGCCGACATGTCCAGCACGGTCACCACCATCGCCTGCTGCTCGGCAGGCAGGGGCGCACAGGACAGGGCCACCGGCAGCAGCTCGCCGCTCGGGCGACGCAATTGGGCGTCGTGCACGCGGTAGATGCGCCTGGCCAGGTAGCTTTGGTAGAACGCCGAATCCTGCCACGTACTCGGCGTGCTCAGCTGCAACAGCCCCAGCAGGTCGACGTTCTGCAACAGTTCAATAGGCGTTGCCAGCAGGGAACAGACAGCCGGGTTGGCGAAGCGGATGATGCCGCCTGCATCCACCACCAAAATACCCTCGGCCGCATTGTCCAGAATGGATGCGTTGAAGGCGCGGGCTTCGTCGAGTTCACGGGTCAGCGCCTGCAAACGCCGCCGATTGCGCTGCTGGTCGAGCAGGGCCTGAACCTTGGGCTTGAGAATCTGCGGGTCGAACGGCTTGAACATGTAGTCCACGGCGCCGTTGGCATAGCCTTTCAACACGGCGGCCTGGGACTGCTCGTTGGCTGTCAGGAAAATGATGGGCGTAAGCCGGGTTCGCTGGCTGCCACGCATCAGACGAGCGACTTCGAAGCCGTCCATCTCGGGCATGTGCACATCAAGTAAAACCAGGTCGACATCGTTTTCCAACAATGCGCTCAGGGCTTCTCGGCCCGAACTTGCCGTCAGCACCTGCCAATCCTGGCGCGACAACAAGGCTTGCATACTGATGAGGTTCTCCGGGTAATCGTCGACTACCAGAAGCACCGAGCTGCCATCCTGTGGCATGAGTTGAAGGTGAGCGCCATCCATGCTGCATCTCTGTTATATGACCGACTACAAACTGGCCGTTGGATCCAGTTTTACCCCAGGCATGAGCTGATAGCACGCATCACACGCCAAAACCATCAGTCACTGACTGAAGGTAGCCGACCGATAGCGGTTTCGCTGACATTCTGTGATACGCAACGGCAGATCGGTTTCGCGGCCACTGCCAGAAACGAAAAACCCGCATCGCTGCGGGTTTTCCGGGGGCCGGGTGGCTTAGTTGACCTTTGCAGCCAACTCGCCTTTGGCGTAGCGCTGGAACATGCCTTCCAGGGAGATCGGCTTGATCTTCGAGGCATGCCCGGCAGTGCCGAATGCTTCGTAACGGGCGATGCACACGTCGCGCATGGCTTTTACGGTTTCAGCGAAGAACTTGCGCGGGTCGAACTCGCTTGGGTTCATGGCCATGTGACGACGGATGGCACCGGTGGACGCCAGACGCAGGTCGGTGTCGATGTTGACCTTGCGCACGCCGTACTTGATGCCTTCGACGATTTCCTCGACCGGCACACCGTAGGTTTCCTTGATGTCGCCGCCATACTGGTTGATGATCGCCAGCCACTCCTGCGGTACCGAGGAAGAGCCGTGCATCACCAGGTGGGTGTCGGGGATGCGCTTGTGGATTTCCTTGATGCGGTCGATGGCCAGCACGTCACCGGTAGGCGGCTTGGTGAACTTGTACGCACCGTGGCTGGTGCCGATGGCGATGGCCAGGGCATCGACCTGGGTCTTCTTGACGAAGTCGGCCGCTTCTTCAGGGTCGGTCAGCATCTGGCTGTGGTCGAGCACGCCTTCGGCACCGATACCGTCTTCTTCACCGGCCATGCCGGTTTCCAGCGAGCCCAGGCAACCCAGTTCGCCTTCTACCGACACACCGCAGGCATGGGCCATGGCAACGGTCTGCTGGGTGACGCGCACGTTGTATTCGTAGTCGGTCGGGGTCTTGCCGTCTTCGCCGAGCGAGCCGTCCATCATGACCGAGCTGAAGCCCAGCTGGATGGAACGCTGGCAGACATCCGGGCTGGTGCCGTGATCCTGGTGCATGCACACCGGGATATGCGGGAATTCTTCGATGGCCGCCAGGATCAGGTGGCGCAGGAACGGCGCACCCGCGTACTTGCGCGCACCGGCCGAGGCCTGGACGATCACAGGGGAGTCGGTCTTGTCAGCCGCTTCCATGATGGCGCGCATCTGCTCGAGGTTGTTGACGTTGAAAGCTGGTACGCCGTAACCGAACTCGGCGGCGTGGTCCAGCATCTGGCGCATGCTAATGAGTGCCATTGTGTATCTCTCTCCCGACAAGCGTCGTTGTTTCATGCAAGCCTGCCGCAGGGGCGGTTGCTGTTCAAGTAGTGTGGGCCACCTAGGCTTTTCACACAGAGCCTAGCGGCCCGGCCAGTCACGGTGCCTTGCAGCCCCGCCCTATCAGATCGTTGGTCGCCACCCAGTACACCAGGCCTTCCTCACCCTGGGTGTGGAACGCCAGCATGCCGTCGCTGTACAGCGCGCCGGACGCGCCGGGCTCGGCCTTGAGCCGGTACACCTGATCGCCGCCACCAAGACGCACGTCGACCTGGTCCCGCTGCGGGTCGGCAAACCGCCACAGCACTTGGGCCTGGGTGTCGCAGACCCAGCGCGTCCAGTTGTCCGCCGGCGCGGTCTGCGCCGGTTGCAGCAGTGAACATCCTGCCAGTGTCGCCAGGGCCATTACGGCCAAGAGCGCTTTCATTCAATTACCTCGATGGGCAGCACACGGCCCTTCTCCAAGACCACAAACCGGCCTGCAGGTTGCCGGCGGCCCGATCAAGGGCAGCCTGGCGCCTTGCGCTGGTGCTCTTCGTCGTACTTTTCCAGGCCTTCCGGGCCTACGCGCTTGCTGATCACCGGCACGGTTTCGGCTTGCCATTCGGACTGATAGCACCCGCCCTTGGGCGGTTGCGCCGGATCGTCCTGGGCATCCGGGCTGCCGGCGCAGGCGCTCAGCAGCCCGGCCAGCAGCAACACAGGCAACTGCTTGGCCATCAGGCCACTCCTTTTGCCAGGCGCCGTGTTCATCAGGCTTTGGCCCGCTCTTCGAGCATGGCCACCGCTGGCAGGACTTTGCCTTCGACGAACTCGAGGAAGGCGCCGCCACCGGTAGAAATGTAGGAGATATCCTGGCTGACACCATATTTGTCGATGGCCGCCAGGGTATCACCGCCACCGGCAATGGAGAACGCGGCGCTGTCGGCGATCGCCTTGGCCAGCACCTGGGTGCCATTGCCGAACTGATCGAACTCGAATACGCCGACCGGGCCATTCCACAGGATGGTCTTGGAGGACTTGAGCAAGTCGGCGAACTGGGCGGCGGTCTGCGGGCCGATGTCCAGGATCATGTCGTCGGCAGCGACATCGGCAATGGCCTTGACGGTGGCTTCGGCGTCTTCGGCAAAGGCCTTGGCAACCACCACATCGACAGGCAGCGGCACGCTGACCTTGGCGGCAATGGCCTTGGCCGTTTCGACCAGATCAGGCTCGTACAGCGACTTACCGACCGGGTGCCCGGCAGCCGCCAGGAAGGTGTTGGCGATGCCGCCACCGACGATCAGCTGATCGCATACCGAGCTCAGGCTGTTGAGCACGTCCAGCTTGGTGGAAACCTTGGAACCGGCAACGATGGCGGCCATTGGCTTGGCCGGGGCCTTCAGCGCCTTGCCCAGGGCATCCAGCTCAGCTGCCAGCAACGGGCCAGCCGCCGCGACCTTGGCGAACTTGGCAACACCATGGGTAGAACCCTCGGCGCGGTGCGCCGTGCCGAAGGCGTCCATCACGAACACGTCGCACAATGCCGCGTACTGCTGGGCCAGCTCATCGGCGTTCTTCTTCTCGCCCTTGTTGAAGCGCACGTTCTCGAACAGCACCAGCTCGCCGGCCTTGATCTCGACGCCATCGAGGTAGTCACCCACCAGTGGTACGTCGCGGCCCAGCGCCTGGCTCAGATACTGGGCAACCGGCTTGAGGCTGTTTTCGGCAGAGAATTCACCTTCGGTGGGGCGGCCCAGGTGCGAGCAGACCATCACCGCCGCGCCCTTTTCCAAGGCCAGCTTGATGGTCGGCAGCGCCGCCTGGATGCGCGCATCGCTGGTCACCACACCGTCCTTGACAGGCACGTTCAGGTCTTCGCGAATCAGTACGCGCTTACCTTGCAGGTCGAGGTCGGTCATCTTCAACACGGTCATGAATGCGGTCCTTCAGGGCTGTTTGTTGCGGTTTGGGTGGACGACGTGCAGAAAATGTCCGGCGACGTCGAGCATACGGTTTGCAAACCCCCATTCGTTGTCGAACCAGGCCAGCAGGTTGACCAGGCGCGGGCCTGATACACGGGTCTGGCTGGCATCGACGATGGCCGAATGCGGGTCGTGGTTGAAATCACAACTGGCGTGGGGCAGCTCGGTATAGGCCAGCAGGCCTTTGAGCGGCCCGGTCAGCGCGGCCTCGCGCAGCACCCTGTTGACCTCGGCTGCGGTGGTGTCGCGAGCGGTCTGCAAGGTGATGTCCAGGCACGAGACGTTGACCGTCGGCACGCGTACCGCTTTGGCCTGGATTCGCCCGGCAAGTTCCGGGAGCAGGCGCTCGATGCCGCGCGCAAGCCCGGTGGACACCGGAATCACTGACTGGAACGCCGAACGGGTACGGCGCAGGTCTTCATGGTGATAGGCGTCGATCACCGGCTGATCGTTCATGGCCGAGTGAATGGTGGTGATCTGTACGTAGTCGATGCCAAATGCCTGATCCAGCACCCGCAGCAGCGGTACACCGCAGTTGGTGGTGCACGAAGCATTGGAGACCAGGCGCTCAGTGCCGGTCAGGCAATCCTGGTTGATGCCGTAGACCACCGTGGCATCGACGTCGGCCTCGCTGGCCATGGGCTGGGAAAACAGCACCCGTGGCGCACCCGCCTCCAGAAAGCGCTGGCCATCGGCACGTGTGTTGTAGGCCCCGGAACACTCCAGGACCAGGTCCACGTCCAGGGCTGCCCAGTCGATGCCTTCGGGCGTGGCGCTGCGCATCACCTTTACGCAATCACCATTGATATGCAGGCAATCGCCATCGACCTTGACCTCGCCGGGAAAGCGCCCATGGGTGGAGTCGAAGCGGGTGAGGTATTCCAGGCTGGCCTGGTCGGCCAGGTCGTTGAGCGCGACGATCTCGAAATCGGCCCTGCTGACCCGCTCGAACAGCGCGCGCAGAACACAGCGGCCGATACGGCCATAACCGTTGAGTGCAACTTTATAGGGACGCAAGTGGGACATTCGTTGACTCGCTAAGCGTGATGGCTTCGAGGCCGCATGGCGGCCTATCGCGGCACAAGGCCGCTACCACAGGTACCACGCCGTTGCTGGCAAGGTAGTACCTGTGGAAGCGGCCTCATGGCGCGATGGAGGGCGACGCCCTCCCCTCGCACGACCAGGAGGGCATCCTGCCCTCCCTGATACATCAGTCTTCCAGCAGCTCTTCGGCAGTACCCAGGATGTTCTCCAGGGTGAAGCCGAATTCTTCGAACAGTGCCGAAGCCGGCGCCGACTCACCGTAGGTGGTCATGCCGATGACGCGGCCTTCGAGGCCGACGTACTTGTACCAGAAGTCGGCATGGGCCGCTTCGATGGCAATACGGGCGCTGACTTCCAACGGCAACACCGACTGCTTGTAGGCAGCATCCTGGGCATCGAACACGCTGGTCGACGGCATGGACACCACGCGCACGTTGCGGCCCTGCTCGGTCAGCTTGTCGTAGGCCTGAACGGCCAGGCCCACTTCCGAGCCGGTGGCGATCAGGATCAGCTCAGGCTCGCCCGCGCAATCCTTGAGTACGTAGCCGCCACGGCTGATGGCAGCGAGCTGCTGCGCATCGCGAGCCTGGTGCTGCAGGTTCTGGCGCGAGAAGATCAGCGCCGATGGGCCATCCTTGCGCTCCAGGGCGTTCTTCCAGGCTACGGCCGACTCCACGGCATCTGCCGGGCGCCAGGTGTCCAGGTTCGGCGTGGTGCGCAGGCTGGTCAGCTGCTCGATCGGCTGGTGGGTCGGGCCGTCTTCGCCCAGGCCAATGGAGTCGTGGGTGTAGACGTGGATAACGCGCTGTTTCATCAACGCCGACATGCGCACGGCATTGCGGGCATATTCCATGAACATCAGGAAAGTCGCGCCGTAAGGCACCAGACCGCCGTGCAGTGCCACGCCGTTCATGATGGCGGTCATGCCGAACTCACGTACGCCGTAGAACACGTAGTTACCGCTGGCGTCGCCGGCTTCCACACCCTTGCAACCCTTCCACAGGGTCAGGTTGGAACCGGCCAGGTCCGCCGAGCCGCCAAGGAATTCAGGCAACATCGGGCCATAGGCGTTCAGGGCATTCTGGCTGGCCTTGCGGCTGGCGATGGTTTCGCCCTTGGCCGCCACTTCCTCGATGTAGGCCTGGGCCTTTTCGCTGAAGTCGGCAGGCAGGTCACCGGCCATGCGGCGCTTGAACTCTGCGGCCAGCTCCGGATGAGCCTGGGCGTAGGCGTCGAAACGCTGGTTCCACTCGGCTTCGGCCTTGGCACCGGCTTGCTTGGCGTCCCACTCGGCATAGATGTCGGCAGGGATTTCGAACGGGCCGTGGTTCCAGCCCAATGCCTGACGGGTCAGGGCAATTTCGTCGTTGCCCAGCGGCGCGCCGTGGGACTCTTCCTTGCCCTGCTTGTTCGGCGAACCGAAACCGATGGTGGTCTTGCAGCAGATCAGGGTCGGACGGTCGCTCTTGCGCGCGGTCTCGATGGCCGTCTTGATCTCTTCGGCGTCGTGGCCGTTGACGTTGCGAATCACCTGCCAGTTGTAGGCTTCGAAGCGCGCCGGGGTATTGTCGGTGAACCAGCCATGCACTTCGCCGTCGATGGAAATGCCGTTATCGTCGTAGAAGGCGATCAGCTTGTTCAGCCCCAGGGTGCCGGCCAGCGAGGCCACTTCGTGGGAGATGCCTTCCATCATGCAGCCATCGCCCAGGAACACGTAGGTGTTGTGGTCGACGATGGTGTGGCCGTCACGGTTGAACTGGGCCGCCATGACCTTTTCGGCCAGGGCGAAGCCCACGGCGTTGGCGATGCCTTGGCCGAGCGGGCCGGTGGTGGTTTCCACCCCGGGGGTGTAACCGTGCTCCGGGTGGCCAGGGGTACGGCTGTGCAGTTGACGGAAGCCCTTGAGGTCGTCGATCGACAGGTCGTAGCCAGTCAGGTGCAGCAGCGAGTAGATGAGCATCGAACCGTGGCCGTTGGACAGCACGAAGCGGTCGCGATCGGGAAATGCCGGGTTGCTCGGGTTGTGCTTGAGGTAGTCGCGCCAAAGAACTTCGGCGATATCCGCCATGCCCATGGGGGCACCGGGGTGGCCGCTGTTGGCCTTTTGCACGGCATCCATGCTAAGGGCACGAATGGCGTTGGCACGTTCACGACGGCTGGGCATCGCTGATCTCCTGGGGGCTTGAATAGGTGGTATTACGAAAAAGGCGGCCATTTTCGCCCACTAGGGCGCTTGGGGCAAACATTTAAGCAGCAGGCGGCGTGCATTGGTCCGATCATCGGCGCAATGGCAAGGCCGGGGTGAGGGTGATCGGGTAGCAGGCCTGCAATATCAAAACTTTTTGATATAGGCCTTGCTAGGGCAACGATGCCTGTCTAGACTCCCGCCCCATGAACCTTCGTGCGCACGCGATTCCGGAACAACGCGAGGCACTGGCCGCCCTGTGCAAGGCCAGTGGCGACGAGTTGCGCCTGAATGTACTGCGCGCCCTGGCCAACGATTCCTTCGGCGTGCTGGAGCTGGCGCAGATCTTCGACATCGGCCAGTCGGGCATGAGCCACCACCTCAAGGTGCTGGCCCAGGCCGACCTGGTCGCCACCCGTCGGGAAGGCAACGCCATTTTCTATCGCCGTGCCCTGCCCGATAGCCTGCGCTTGGGCGGGCGCCTGCATGCCGCGTTGCTCGACGAGGTCGATGACCTGGCCTTGCCCGCTGAGGTGCAGGGCCGCATCGCCCAGGTACAGCAGCGCCGCGCAGCAACCAGCCAGGACTTCTTCCTGCGTGTGGAAGAACGCTTTCGCGCCCAGCAGGACCTGATCGCAGGCTTGCCGCAATACCGCGAGAGCCTGCTGGCGCTGCTCGACAAACTGCATTTCGACCCAAGCGCCAGCGCGCTTGAAGTCGGCCCCGGCGATGGCGGGTTTCTGCCGGACCTGGCTCGGCGCTTTGCCCAGGTCACGGCGCTGGACAACAGCCCGACCATGCTCGAACTCGCCCGCCAGGTCTGTCAGCGCGAAGGGCTGGACAATGTGAACCTGCAGTTGGCCGATGCACTGGGTGCAACGGATGTGGTCGCTGACTGCGTTGTGCTGAACATGGTCCTGCACCATTTCAGCGATCCGGCCCTGGCGTTGTGCCAGCTGGCCAAACGGGTGAAAGCAGGCGGCAGCCTGCTGATCACCGAGTTGTGCAGCCATGACCAGGGGTGGGCGCGGGAAGCCTGCGGCGACCTGTGGCTCGGCTTCGAACAGGACGACTTGGCCCGCTGGGCCAACGCGGCAGGCCTGTCCCACGGGGATAGCCTGTACGTGGGCCTGCGTAACGGTTTCCAGATCCAGGTCCGCCATTTCCAGCGGACGGCTGGCGACATACACCATCGGTAAATTTCAGGAACCTTCGAGATGAGCGAATACTCCCTTTTCACCTCCGAGTCCGTGTCCGAAGGGCATCCGGATAAAATCGCCGACCAGATTTCGGACGCCGTGCTGGATGCGATCATCGCCCAGGACAAGTACGCCCGTGTCGCCTGTGAAACGCTGGTCAAGACCGGCGTGGCGATCATTGCCGGCGAGGTGAGCACCTCGGCCTGGGTCGACCTCGAGGACCTGGTACGCAAGGTCATCATCGACATCGGCTACAACAGCTCGGACGTAGGCTTCGACGGTGCCACCTGCGCCGTGATGAACATCATCGGCAAGCAGTCGGTGGACATCGCCCAGGGCGTCGACCGTTCCAAGCCAGAGGACCAGGGCGCCGGTGACCAGGGCCTGATGTTCGGCTACGCCAGCAACGAGACCGAAGTGCTGATGCCAGCGCCGATCTGCTTCTCGCACCGCCTGGTCGAACGCCAGGCCGAAGCGCGCAAGTCTGGCCTGCTGCCCTGGCTGCGCCCGGATGCCAAGTCGCAGGTCACCTGCCGCTACGAAGGCGGCAAGGTCGTGGGCATCGATGCGGTGGTCCTGTCCACCCAGCATAACCCTGAGGTATCGCAGAAAGACCTGCAGGAAGCGGTCATGGAACTGATCGTCAAGCACACGCTGCCTGCCGAGCTGCTGCACAAGGGTACCCAGTACCATATCAACCCGACCGGCAACTTCATCATCGGCGGCCCGGTCGGTGACTGCGGCCTGACCGGTCGCAAGATCATCGTCGACTCCTACGGCGGCATGGCCCGCCACGGTGGCGGCGCGTTCTCGGGCAAGGACCCGTCCAAGGTCGACCGTTCCGCCGCCTATGCCGGCCGCTACGTGGCCAAGAACATCGTCGCCGCCGGCCTGGCCGAGCGCTGCGAGATCCAGGTCTCGTACGCCATCGGCGTGGCCCAGCCGACTTCCATCTCGATCAACACCTTCGGCACCGGCAAAGTGTCGGACGAGAAGATCATCCAGCTGGTGCGCGAGTGCTTCGACCTGCGTCCATATGCCATCACCACCATGCTCGACCTGCTGCACCCGATGTATCAGGAAACCGCTGCCTACGGCCACTTCGGCCGCACCCCGCAACAAAAAACAGTGGGTGACGATACCTTCACCACCTTCACCTGGGAACGCACCGACCGCGCTGAAGCGCTGCGTGACGCTGCCGGCCTGTAATTTCCTACAGCGCTGAGCGAAAGCCCCTGCCGAGCAATCGGCAGGGGCTTTTTTGTGACATCTCGCCTGACAAACCGTGCGAGGCGAACACCGTGAAAAACCCATAGGCTCGGCACATTCTCAGCCACGCAAGGAAGCGGGCCATGCCAATCGTATTGCTGCTGATCATGGTGGTGCTCCACCTGCCGCCGACCTGGGCCAACGCTTGCCCGGATTGGACACCGTCGCGCTCACACGCTGAGATCGCCCAACTGAGCGCCACGCTCGCGCACTGGGACGAACGTTATCACCGTGACGGCGTGGCACTGGTGGCCGATGAGCTGTATGACCAGAGCCGCGATCACCTGGCCATGCTGCAACGCTGCGTTGGCCTTGCGACCCAGGCCTCGCCGCTGGCCAGCGCAGGTGGCCCAGTCGTCCATCCCGTGCCGCACACCGGCGTGCAGAAGCTGGCCGACTTCCAGCGTGTTGCCGGCTGGATGGCTGGCAAGACCGACCTGTGGATACAGCCAAAGGTCGATGGCGTGGCCGTTTCACTGATCTACCGCCAAGGCCGGCTGACCCAGTTGATCAGCCGAGGCGACGGGGTCCAGGGGCACGATTGGAGCCGCCACATCCCACAACTCGAACGGATTGTCCGGCAACTGCCCCACCCGCTCGATCTGTCGCTTCAAGGCGAGCTCTATTTGCGCCTTGAGGACCACATACAGGCAAGCGCAGGGGGTATCAATGCCCGTGGCACGGTCGCCGGCCTGCTTGCTCGCCACCACATCGACGAGGAACAAGGCGCCCGCATCGGTCTGTTCGTGTGGGATTGGCCCAAGGGGCCTGAGCAGCAAACCGAGCGCCTGTCGCAGCTGGTCCAGTTAGGTTTTGCGGACAGTCAGCATTACAGCGTTGCGATCAATACCCCCGAAGAAGCTGCGCGGTGGCGGGACCACTGGTACAGCACGCCGCTACCCTTCGCCAGCGACGGGGTGATCCTGCGCCAGGGCAAACGCCCGCCCGCCCAACGCTGGCAGGCCAAGGCGCCGTACTGGATCGCAGCCTGGAAATACCCCTACGCACGTAAGTTGGCGCAGGTGCGTGATGTGCGCTTCCAGGTCGGCCGTACTGGCAAGGTTACCCCCATCGTTCACCTCGAGCCGGTCACCCTCGATGACCGACGCGTGACCCGTATCAGCCTGGGTTCGCTGTCACGCTGGCAGGCATTGGACGTTCGACCAGGCGACCAGATAGCCATTAGCCTGGCGGGGCTGACCATCCCCCGTTTCGACCAGATTGTGCATTACTCGGTCGAGCGCCAGCCAGTCACCGCACCTGCAGTCGACCAATACCATGCCCATAGCTGCTGGCGTGCTGGAGAGAGCTGCAATGAGCAGTTCATCGCCCGCCTCAGCTGGCTGGCCGGCAAACAGGGCCTGGCCCTGCCTGGGATGGGCCCAGGGACCTGGCGGCGACTGGTCGAGGCAGGCCTGGTGTCGACGATGACCGACTGGCTGGAGCTCGATGAGGGGCGCCTGCAACAGGTGCCAGGCATCAGCACCCTGAGGGCAGCCCAATTGCTGGCCGCCTTCGAGCAGGCCCGCTCGCGCCCATTTTCCCAATGGGTTCGCGGTATTGGAGCACCCATTGGCAAAGGTGTGCTGCTGCCCGGTGACTGGCCGACAGTGGTTGCCCAGACGCGCGCGCAGTGGCAAGCCCAGCCTGGCATCGGCTCGAAACGGGCGGACGAACTTGCGCGATTCTTCGCCAGCGCCGAGGTGCAAGCCATTGCAGCCCATCTGGCCGGGCAGGCTGTAGACGGGTTCTCGGAGCAGCCGCTCAGGCCTGAGCAATGATTATTTACCAAAAAAACTGTAGGAAAAGCCGGAGATTTAGCGGCCCAGCTTTATCAAGGGTTTCTAAATAGCCAAAACCAAGGCAGGATTTCCATCCAGAATTTTTCTCGTTGCCCTGCCCCGTCCAGGAGGCTTTTCATGAAACGCTTTTCCCCCCTTTTTCTGCTCGCGGCCTTGGGCCTGGGCGCAGGCACTGCACAAGCAGCCGCGCCCGATGCCGGCCTGACAGGTTGCGACGCCAAGCGCAGCGCGATCGAGAACCAGCTCAAAATCGCCCGTGAGCATGGCAATGCCGCTCAGGCTGCCGGGCTGGAAGAAGCCTTGCGTGGCGTGGCCAACTGCACCGACGCCAGCCTGCGCAAGGAGCGTGAGCAGAAGGTACTCGATGCGCGCCATGAGGTGGCCCAGCGAGAGAAGGACCTGAAAAAGGCCGAGAAGAAAGGCGATGCCGAAAAGATCAACAAGCGCAAGGACAAGCTCGCCGAGTCCCGCAAGGAACTGCAGGACGCGGTAGACGACCTTGACCGCTGAGGCCAGCGCCTGAGGCGGCGCACGGGCCAGTCGCCGCCCGCCTCGTCATTCAATGGTTACGAAATTCGCTATGGCACGCCCGGCATGCGCCTTCGACTTTGTCCATGGGCGCCTTCAATTGCGCAGCGTCCAGCGATGGCTGGCGCGTCGCTTGTACGAGCTCGCCAGTGGCTGCCTCCAATTGCCGGGCCAGGTCCTGAAAGCGCGCCTGCCGTTGCCACACCTCAGGACGGGCTGCGCTGCTGTCGCCTTCACGCACCTGCGTAAAGTGCTGCCAGGGTTGGTGAGACAGCGTATCCAGTGTCTGCGCCCCTTGGGCGAAGCGGCCGGCGTCGAACGGCAGTCGACCACGCAACATGCCGCCCAGGTCCTCGCTTGTCGTGAGCATGTCCTTGAAGATGGCCTTGCGCTTACCCAGCGGCGAGTCGGGGTCAACGCCCCCGCACCCCGTCAGGCCACTGCCCAAGGTCAATGCTGCAAGCACCACAACGCCCAACCGCTTAAACATCTCGCCTACCCATGCCTGGAAAAAAGGGCCGGCCAGTATCGCTGGCAAAAGGCGAAAGACCAATAGCCACATAAAAAACAGGGGTGAACCGCGTGTTCGTCCATGACAGGAATACAACGATGAAACATGCCTTGCGCCACCTGGCCTGGACATTCCCGCTAATGGCGTTGCTGGCCGGCTGCGACAACGACCAGACGACAAAGCCCGAGCCCCACGCCATCGCGACCTACGCGCCCGTTGCCTGGAAAGACCTGCCCACGGTCAGTGACGAAGACATGCTCGCCGGTTTCTATGCCTGGCGCAGCGGCTGCGAAAAACTCACACGCGACCCGGTCTGGGCCGCCACCTGTGAAGCCGCCGGGAGCCAGCCGGCAAGCGCTGCACAGGTGCGCACCTTTCTCGAGCAGAACCTTGAGGTCTACGGCCTGCGTTCGGCCGACAACAGTGCCGACGGCTTGATCACCGGCTATTACGAGCCTGTCTACCCCGGCAGCCTGACCCCATCTGCCACCTATCATGTGGCGGTCTACGGCCCTCCCGAAGACATGATCACGGTGGACCTGGCCAGCGTGTACCCGGAACTCAAGGGCAAGCGCCTGCGCGGTCGCCTCGAAGGGCGCGTGCTCAAGCCCTACGACACCGCAGAGGTGATCAACCGCAACGGCGCCAAGGCACCGGTACTGGCCTGGCTGACCGACCCGATGGACTTGCAGTTCCTGCAAATCCAGGGCTCTGGCCGCGTTCAACTGGAGGGCGGGCGCCAGCTGCGCCTGGGTTACGCCGACCAGAACGGTCATCCGTATCGTCCCATTGGCCGCTGGTTGGTCGAGCAAGGGCAGCTGAAAAAAGAAGATGTGAGCATGGGCGCCATTCATGCGTGGGCCCAGGCCAACCCTTCACGGGTGCCTGAATTGCTGGCCAGCAACCCCAGCTACGTATTCTTCAGCACGCGCCCCGACAGCAATGAGGGGCCGCGTGGCTCGCTCAACGTTCCGCTGACGGCGGGCTACAGTGTGGCCATTGACCGCAAGGTCATCCCGCTTGGCAGCCTGCTGTGGCTATCGACCACACGCCCGGACGGCAGCCCCGTCGTGCGCCCGGTCGCAGCCCAGGACACCGGAGGCGCCATCGCAGGCGAGGTGCGCGCCGACCTGTTCTGGGGGACCGGCCAGGCAGCCGGAGACCTTGCAGGGAACATGAAGCAGCAGGGCCAGATCTGGATGCTCTGGCCCAAGGGCCAACCGCTGCCTGAGGTGCCCAAGGTCCCGTGACCGGGGCTTTGGCATCGGGCGATGGGGTCAGGCCGAGACCACGAAGAACGCCACGATGATCGCAAGGCCGGCGAACCAGACCAACGAGCGCAGTGCCGCCCAGTCGGCGAGGTAGCAGATGATGTAAAGCAGTCGGCTGGTGATGTACATCACCCCCAGCACATCCTGGGTCACCTGTTCGGCATTGCCGACGATGTCTGCCACCAGCACGGCGGCGGCGAATGCCGGAAAGGCTTCGTACCCGTTCTGCTGGGCTGAGTGCGCGCGCCGCGGCAGCCCGGACAGGGTATCGAGGAAGGCGCGCGGGTCATGGTTGTGCTTCAAGCCGAACCGGCCGCTCGCCAGTTTGGCGATCAGCGCACAGAGCGGCGGCAGGATCATCGCGATCAGGATGCACCACAGGGCAACGGTCATGGACAGGGTTCCTCGTTCGTCAGTCGGTCAGAGCTTCATTACCAGCATACCTGCCAGTACCAGCCCGCAAGCTAGGAGTCTTGGCCCGCCGAAAGGTTCTTTGAGGTAGCGCATCCCCAGCAACACCACCAGGATCACGCTCAGCTCGCGCAGCGCCGCTGCCTCGGCCACCGACCCCAGGTGCATCGCCCAGAGCACCAGGGCATAACTGAACAGCACGCACAGCCCAACGGCCAGGCCCAGCCGCCACTGGGTTTTCCAGAACAGCACGAACGGGGCCCGGCGCGCCACCACGGCCAGCGCGGGGAATTGCCAGGCGCTGAGCAACGTCAGCCACACCAGGTAGTCCCAGGGCTTGCCCCATTCGCGCACGGCCTGACCGTCGAACCAGGTATAGCACCCGATGCACAGCCCGATCAGGGCCACTACCGGCAACATCGACCAAGGCAGCCGGTCCCCGCCACCGCCCTGCCACAGCAGGCAGGCCATGCCACAGGGAATCAGCAGAATGCCGATGATTTGTTGCTGGCTCAGGGGTTCTCCGGCAAACACCAGGGTTAGCGCCAGCACGACCAGGGGCGACAGCCCACGCATCAGCGGATAGACCAGGCCCAAATCACCCACGCGGTAAGCCTTGATCAGCAGCCAGCGATACAGCTGCTCGGCAAACGCCGAAGCCAGCAACCAAGGCCAGATACTGGCAGGCGGGATGTCCACGAAGGCCACCGCAGGCAACACCAGTGCCAGGGCCACCGTGTCCATGCTCGCAATGACCAGCAGGCGCTCGCCGCTGAATTTGATCAAGGTGTTCCAGGTGGCATGGAGCAAGGCAGCGATCAGCACCAGAGACGTGGCCAACACGCGGTGGGTCCTCAATGGGTTAACGGACGCAGACTATAAGCCCTGGCCAGGTGAACGCGTCAATCACAAGGCGGCCGAGCACCCCCCGTGGTGCAGCCCGCCCACCGCCGTTAGCAGGGCTCGAACGGGAACGTTTACGGCAAATTCGGTCAAACCCTGTGCCCCGAACCCCTCGTCAGGTCATCAAAGAGCTGCCCGAGTCATTCGGGTGACGACTTGGAAGCCACTGTTACAGGAATCGGGATGCTTGAATTAGTTGCCGCGTTTATCTGCCTCACCACCCTGCTCACCTATGTGAACTATCGATTCATCGGCCTGCCCCCTGCGATCGGCGTGATGGTCACGGCCTTGCTGTTTTCGCTCATGCTGCAGGCATTGAGCCTGATCGGCTTTCCGGGCCTGGAAGCCCGCGTCGAAGCCCTGATGAACCAGATCGACTTCAATGACCTGCTGATGCACTGGATGCTGGCGTTCCTGCTGTTCGCCGGTGCCTTGCACGTGAACTTGTCCGACCTGCGCAGCTACCGCTGGCCCATCGGCCTGCTGGCCACCGTGGGCGTGCTGATCGCCACCGTGGTCATCGGCTACCTGTCGCACTGGGTGTTCGCGATGTTCGGCTGGCAGGTGCCGCTGATCTACTGCCTGCTGTTCGGCGCGCTTATCTCGCCGACCGACCCGATTGCAGTGTTGGGCGCCCTGCGTACGGCCAACGCTCCAAAACCCCTGAAGACCACCATCGTCGGCGAGTCGCTGTTCAACGACGGTACTGCCGTTGTGGTCTTCACCGTGCTGCTGGGCATCATCCAGCTCGGTGAAACCCCGAGCATCGCCGACACCGCGCTGCTGTTCGCTCGCGAAGCCATCGGCGGCGTGCTGTTCGGCGGTGTGATCGGCTACGCCACCTACCGCATGATCAAGAGCGTGGAGCAGTACCAGGTCGAGGTCATGCTGACCCTGGCACTGGTGATCGGTGGCTCGGCGATGTGCTACGAGCTGCACGTCTCGGCACCCATCGCGATGGTGGTGGCAGGCCTGATCATCGGCAACCTGGGCCGCAACCTGGCGATGAACGACATGACCCGTCGCTACATGGACGGTTTCTGGGAGTTGATCGACGACATGCTCAACGCGCTGCTGTTCGCGTTGATCGGCCTCGAACTGCTGTTGCTGCCGTTCAACTGGCTGCACATGGCCGCCGGCAGTGTACTGGCGCTGGCCGTGCTGCTGTCGCGCCTGCTGACCGTGGCGCCGGCCATCGTGTTGCTGCGGCGTTGGCGTGCGGTGCCCAAAGGCACGGTGCGGGTGCTGACCTGGGGTGGCCTGCGGGGTGGGGTATCGGTAGCCCTGGCGCTGTCGTTGCCATTGGGTGAAGAGCGTGACCTGCTGCTGTCGATCACCTACATCGTGGTGCTGTCCTCGATCCTGGTCCAGGGCCTGAGCATCGGCAAGGTGGTGCGCAGGGTCAGCGCACAACCCTGAAAGAAGCGGGGCTGCACCCTGCAGCCCCAGACCGTCACTCCACGGCAGAATCGGGGAACTGGTCCTGCACGTACTTGATCTCGGTACGCCCGTGGGGTGCAGGCAGGCCGTCCTCGCCCAGGTTCACGAAGACCATGCGTTCGACGGTCAGGATGCTCTTGCGCGTGATCTTGTTGCGCACTTCGCAGCGCAGCGTGATCGAGGTGCGGCCGAACTCGGTGGCCGTGATGCCCAGCTCGATGATGTCGCCTTTGCGCGAGGCACTGACGAAGTTGATTTCCGACATGTACTTGGTCACCACGCGCTGGTTGCCCAGTTGCACGATGGCATAGATGGCCGCTTCCTCGTCGATCCAGCGCAGCAGGCTGCCACCGAACAGCGTGCCGTTGGGGTTGAGGTCTTCGGGTTTAACCCACTTGCGGGTATGGAAGTTCATCGGGACTCCTGAGCATCCTGGCTTGCGTAAAACGATGATGGCAGAGCGGCCAGCGTCACTCCACCCAACATCGACTATCGTCTCGATTAATCGACAGAAAACCTTGGGGATGGTGCCGCACCCGGCTATAATCGTGGCCGTTTTACATGGCCGTCCACAGCGGCGCCATGCCCGCCACCTGTCCGAGGGGCGCTGCAGCAGGCTCGACCTGTCAGGCTCGGATGGGGCGTTGTCCGCTCCCGCGGACGCTCAACGCACAACGGCGCCCATTCGCACACTACGAATGGAGGCTCTGATGAGCGCTGCAAACATGCCTGCTGGTTTTACCGATTTCAAAGTTGCCGACATCTCCCTGGCCGCCTGGGGCCGTCGCGAAACCATCATCGCCGAATCGGAAATGCCTGCGCTGATGGGCCTGCGCCGCAAGTACCAGGCCGAGCAACCGCTCAAGGGTGCCAAGATCCTGGGCTGCATCCACATGACCATCCAGACTGCCGTGCTGATCGAGACCCTGGTCGCCCTGGGTGCCGAAGTGCGCTGGTCGTCGTGCAACATCTTCTCCACCCAGGACCAGGCCGCCGCCTCCATCGCAGCCGCCGGTATCCCGGTCTTCGCCTGGAAGGGTGAAACCGAGCAGGAATACGAATGGTGCCTGGAACAGACCATCCTCAAGGACGGCCAGCCCTGGGATGCCAACATGGTCCTGGATGACGGTGGCGACCTGACCGAGCTGCTGCACAAGAAGTACCCACAGGTGCTCGAGCGCGTCCACGGCGTGACCGAAGAAACCACCACCGGCGTGCATCGCCTGCTGGACATGCTGGCCAAGGGCGAGCTGAAGGTTCCGGCCATCAACGTCAACGACTCGGTCACCAAGAGCAAGAACGACAACAAGTACGGCTGCCGTCACAGCCTGAACGATGCCATCAAGCGCGGTACCGACCACCTGCTGTCGGGCAAACAGGCCCTGGTGATCGGCTACGGTGACGTGGGCAAGGGCTCGGCTCAGTCGCTGCGTCAGGAAGGCATGATCGTCAAGGTCACCGAAGTCGACCCCATCTGCGCGATGCAGGCCTGCATGGACGGTTTCGAAGTGGTATCGCCCTTCCTCGATGGCCTGAACGATGGCACCGAGGCCAGTGTCGACAAGGCGCTGCTGGGCAAGATCGACCTGATCGTCACCACCACCGGTAACGTCAACGTCTGCGACGCCAACATGCTCAAGGCCCTGAAAAAGCGTGCCGTGGTCTGCAACATCGGCCACTTCGACAACGAAATCGACACCGCTTTCATGCGCAAGAACTGGGCATGGGAAGAGGTCAAGCCGCAGGTGCACAAGATTCACCGCACTGGTGCTGGCAGCTTCGATCCTCAGAACGACGACTACCTGATCCTGCTGGCCGAAGGCCGCCTGGTCAACCTGGGCAATGCCACTGGCCACCCAAGCCGCATCATGGACGGCTCCTTCGCCAACCAGGTCCTGGCACAAATCTTCCTGTTCGAGCAGAAGTACGCCGACCTGTCGGCCGAGAAGAAAGCCGAGCGCCTGACGGTCGAAGTGCTGCCCAAGAAGCTCGACGAAGAAGTAGCCCTGGAAATGGTCCGCGGTTTTGGCGGCGTGGTCACCCAGTTGACCAAGCAGCAGGCCGACTACATCGGCGTAACCGTTGAAGGCCCGTTCAAGCCAGACGCTTACCGTTACTGATTGGCACCCTTCAAGCGCAGGCAGTGCCAGACCGTGGCATTACCGCTTGGAGTACACGCCTGAAAGAAACGTGAACGATGCCAGGCCAGGTCGGCCATCACCGACCTGGCTTCTACTTGCAGCTTGCAGCTTTGGGCTTGCTGTTAGAGGAACGAGTGATGTCACAGGAATGCCGCTACAGTTTCGAGTTCTTCCCGACCAAAACCGACGCAGGTCATGAAAAGCTGATGGGCGTGGCGCGCCAGTTGGCCGCCTGCAACCCTGATTTCTTCTCCTGCACCTATGGCGCTGGTGGTTCCACCCGCGACCGCACGCTCAACACCGTGTTGCAGCTGGAGAGCCAGGTGCAGGTGCCGGCTGCGCCCCACCTCTCGTGCGTGGGCGATACCAAGGCCGAGTTGCGCGCGCTGCTGGCCGAGTACAAGCAAGTCGGCATCAAGCGCATCGTCGCACTGCGCGGTGACCTGCCTTCGGGCATGGGCATGGCCAGTGGCGAGCTGCGTTATGCCAGCGACCTGGTTGAGTTCATCCGTCAGGAAACGGGTGACCACTTCCACCTCGAAGTCGCCGCCTACCCCGAGATGCACCCGCAGGCACGCAACTTCGAAGCCGACCTGGCCAATTTCGCGCACAAGGTCAAGGCCGGTGCCGACAGCGCCATCACCCAGTACTTCTTCAACGCCGACAGCTACTTCTACTTCGTCGAGCGGGCCCAGAAGCTGGGCGTGGACATTCCAGTGGTGCCCGGCATCATGCCGATCACCAACTACAGCAAGCTGGCGCGTTTTTCCGACGCCTGCGGCGCCGAAATCCCACGCTGGATTCGCAAACAGCTCGAAGCCTATGCGGACGATACGGCCAGCATCCAGGCCTTCGGGGAAGAAGTCATCACCCGCATGTGCGAGGAGCTGCTGCAAGGCGGCGCACCGAGCCTGCACTTCTACACCTTGAACCAGGCAGAACCGAGCATGGCGATCTGGAACAACCTCCAACCCTCTCGTTGAAGCCTGATGGACCATGTGCTGGTTTCCGACCGGCGCCTGGTTCATTCGCACGTGTCGCAGGCCCCACCTGCGGCGCCCTGCTCCGCCCAATCCGGCACTGGTCTTGACCTGGCCGAGCGCGTAATCTCCGGGCATGCCAATCTCCGCCCGTCTGATCTGGATCCTGCTGCTCTTTTGCCTCAGCCCGTTCGCGCTGGGCGAGCGCTTGCGCCTGATAAGCGATGACTGGGCACCCTATGTCTACGAGCAAAACGGTCAGCCGCGAGGCATCGACTACGAGGTCACGACCGAGGTGCTGCGTCGCCTGGGGTACGAGGTCCAATGGCAATTCATGCCCTTCAAACGTTGCCTGGCGATGATCGAGCAAGGGCAGGCCGACGGCATCATGGATGTCTTCCAGGTCGAGTCCCGCCATCCTTATTTGCTGTATGTCCCAGAACCCATGTCCACGGCCGAGTTGATCCTGTTCCAGACCAAGGCACGCCGGCATGAGGTATCGAGCCTGGATGAGCTGGCCGGCCTGACCGTCGGCACCTCGCCAGGCTACAACTACAGTGCGGCTTTCAATGAGGCTGAGTTCTTCAAGCGCGAAGCGGCGCCGACCCATGAAGCGAACTTCGGCAAGCTGGCGCTGGGGCGCATAGACCTAGCGATCACCGACCGCAGGGTCGGCCTGCATGTCATCCGGCTCATGGGCCTGGAGCAACAGATCGAGGCCTTGCCGCTTGTCGTCAGTCGTCAGCCCCAATACCTGGGCCTGGCCCGCAAGCCCGGGCGCGAGGCACTGGCCCAGGCCTTTGCCGAGGAACTGCGACGCTTCAAGCAGGAACCGGCCTATGGGGCCATCATGGACCATTACACACACGACCCTGAGACCGTTGCGAACGCCGTTGAGCAGCAGGAAAGCAGCACAGCGCGCTAGCTCTGTTATACTCGGGCCTTCCCGCCCGGCTCACGCCCGGACGCTCGGCCTCGCAACAGGCATCCCGATCGGCATCGACGCACTCAGGCGTCAGCCCTCCGTTTCCCGGATGTGCAGTGAACGCCCAGCTGGACCGGACGCGATCGCATCTTGCCGATGCCCGTCGCGCCAGGCAGAACATCCCTACGGGCCCAGCCCACACGAGAACAGGATTGCCCATGTCCTTTGCTTCCCTCGGTCTCTCCGAGGCTCTTGTCCGCGCCATTGAAGCCGCGGGCTATACCCAGCCGACCCCCGTGCAACAGCGGGCAGTTCCCGCCGTGTTGCAAGGCCGCGACCTGATGGTCGCTGCACAAACCGGTACCGGTAAGACCGGCGGCTTCGCCCTGCCGATTCTCGAACGTCTGTTCCCGGCCGGTCATCCTGACAAATCCCAGCGCCATGGCCCACGCCAGCCACGCGTCCTGGTACTGACCCCGACCCGCGAACTCGCGGCCCAGGTGCACGACAGCTTCAAGCTGTACGCCCGCGACCTGCCGCTGGTCAGTGCGTGCGTCTTCGGCGGCGTCGGCATGAACCCGCAGGTGCAGGCCATTGCCAAGGGCGTCGACGTCCTGGTTGCCTGCCCTGGCCGCCTGCTCGATCTGGCCGGTCAAGGCAAGGTCGACCTGGCCCACGTAGAAATTCTGGTCCTGGATGAAGCTGACCGCATGCTCGACATGGGCTTCATCCACGACGTCAAGAAAGTGCTGGCCCGCCTGCCGGCCAAACGCCAGAACCTGCTGTTCTCGGCCACGTTCTCCAAAGACATCACCGACCTTGCCGACAAGCTCCTGCACAACCCGGAGCGCATCGAGGTCACCCCGCCCAACACCACCGTCGAGCGCATCGAGCAGCGTGTCTACCGCCTGCCGGCCAGCCACAAGCGTGCTCTGCTGGCGCACCTGATCACCCTGGGTGCGTGGGAACAAGTGCTGGTCTTCACCCGCACCAAGCACGGCGCCAACCGCCTGGCTGAGTACCTGGAAAAGCACGGCCTGACTGCCGCCGCCATCCACGGCAACAAGAGCCAGAACGCGCGCACCAAGGCCCTGGCTGATTTCAAGGCCAACAACATTCGCGTTCTGGTCGCCACCGACATCGCCGCTCGCGGCCTGGACATCGACCAACTGCCCCACGTCGTCAACTTCGAGCTGCCAAACGTCGAAGAAGACTACGTGCACCGCATTGGCCGTACTGGCCGCGCCGGTCGCTCGGGCGAGGCCATCTCCCTGGTGGCACCTGACGAGGAAAAACTGCTCAAGAGCATCGAGCGCGTGACCCGTCAGAAAATCGCGGACGGCGACCTGATGGGCTTCGATGCCAGCCAGGTCGAGGCCGAGAAGCCCGAAGTACGCGAACGCCAGCAAACCAATGGCCGCGGCGGTCGTGGTCAGCAGGCCCGTGGCGAGGGTGGCAAAGACGCCAACGGTGGCCGCAAGGACAAGGGCAAGGACAAGGGCAAGACCCGCCAGCAGGCTGCGGACAAACCCGCTGACAAGGAAAAGGCCGGCGACAGGCAGCAACAGCCGCGCAAGCCACGTGACAAAAAGCCTCGTCAGCAACAGGCCAGTAACGCTACCCCTCCGGTCATGCAGCCCAACCGCGACCCGGAAGAGTTTCTGGATGACGATGTGGACAACTTCGGTAACCGTGCCGACTACGTAAGCCCCTACCAGAATGGCAAGGGCCAGGGCCGCAACCGTCGCCCAGCCGGTAATGGCGGTCAACCGCAAGGGGGTACGTCGCGTACCAATGCCGGTGGTCAAGGCCGCAACAACGGTCAACCCCGTAGTGGCGGTGGCGAAAAACGCCCGCCTCGCGGCAATAATGGCGGCGCTGCCCGCCGTGACGGCGGCGCACGTGGTGGTCGTCCACCGCGTGACGCCGCTGCCCGCCAGGAACCGGCCGTGGGTAACACGCGCCAGCCACAGCATCAGCCTGTGATCATCCGCAAGGAATCCAAGCTGGACCGTTATCCGACTCCCGAGCAACTGGACGATCTGCCAAGCCGTCCGCGGGGCGAACGCCCAGCACTGCTGACCCGCAAGGGATCGTAAACGAAAACGGGGCCGCTAGCGGCCCCGTTTTTCATTCGGCTGGCGTTTATTACTTCTGCTTCACGCCCTCGACGCTGATGTCCAGATCCAGCGTCTGCGAGGTTGGGCCTGGGCCTTTGATGCCGAAGTCGTTCAGGTTCAAGGTGGTGGTGGCGTTGAAGCCAGCGCGCTCACCGCCCCACGGGTCCTTGCCCTCACCATTGAAGGTAGCCTTGAACGTCACCGGCTTGGTCACGCCGTGCAGGGTCAGGTCACCGGTCACGTCAGCGGTCTTGTCACCCGTGGACTTGACGCTGGTGGATACGAACTTGGCATCCGGGTACTTCTTCACGTCCAGGAAGTCGGCGCTGGCAATGTGCTTGTCACGCTCGGCGTGGTTCGACCACAGGCTGGCGGTTTTCAGGTCGACGCTGATCTTGCTGGCTTCAGGCTTGGCACTGTCCCAAGTGAAGTTACCGTCGAAGTCCTTGAACGTACCGTGAATGAAGCTGTAGCCCAGGTGGCTGATCTTCCAGTCCACGAAAGCGTGCTGGCCTTCCTTGTCGATCTTGTACTCGGCTGCCATGGCCTGGCCAGCGGAGAACAGAGCAGTACCGAGCGCCAGAGCGGCAAAAGTCTTTTTCAACATCGTTACTTCCTTCCTTTGCGATTGAGGTTGAGCGTCAAGCTTTGCGGCCCAGCATGCGCATGAGGGTCGCGTCACGGTCGATGAAATGGTGCTTGAGTGCGGCCAGCGCGTGCAACCCCGCAAAAACCACCACACCCCAGGCCAGCCACAGGTGAATGACGCCGGCCAGGTCCGCCTGGTCTGGCAGATTGCTGACCAGGGCGGGCACCTCGAACAGGCCAAACACCGGGATACCTACGCCGTCGGCGGTGGATATCAGGTAACCGGCGATCATTACGGCGAACAATCCCAGGTACAGCGCCAGATGCCCCAGCTTGGCCCCCAAGCGGGTGAGCGGGCCATAACTGGCCAGTGCCGGCGGTGGGGGGCTCACAAAGCGCCACAGCACGCGCAATAGCATCACCGCCAGCAGCACCAGACCGATGCTTTTATGCAGGTCCGGGCCGGCCTTGCGCCATGGGTCATAGTAGTCGAGCCCGACCATCCACAACCCGAGGCCGAAAAGGCTGAAGACGGTCAGCGCCACGCCCCAGTGCATGAAGATGCTGACAGCGCCGTAGCGTGAAGATGAATTGCGCACTTGCATGTTGGCGTTCTTCCCCGTGAAAGCTATGCAAAGACTAGCGTCAAACGTATCGAATAAAAGCGGAAAAAATTGCTTTGGATTATCGACAAATCCGATAGCAAGTTTCGCTACGGCCTATTAAGGAAACGTTAACGCCGATAACGGGCAGCGCGTGCTTCGATCAACGCGCATGACACAGGGCTCAGTCAAGTGGCTGGGCCCTTCTGACAGGCCTGCCGGGCAGTGCCCGACAGACCTGCAGTATCAGCTCGCCTTGGCCTGGCTATCGGTTGCAGGCTTCTTGGCTGGCGCCGGCTTGGTAGCAGCTTTTTTGCTGTCGGCAGGCTTGTGCGCTGGCTTGTGCACCGGTTTGGCCGCTGGCTTGTGGGCCGGCGCCTGCTTGACCGGGGCAGCCTTGGTGGTTGCCGCCTTGGTGGGCGCTGCCTTGACGACGGGCGCCGGGCTGGCCGGGGCTTGCGCCGCCGGTTGCGCTGCGGGTGGCGCCACAGGGGCTACTTCAGCGGCCTTGGCCGCCGGTTGAGGCGCTGGCGCCGGGGTTTCCTTGGCACCGAACAGGCGAGCGAAGAAGCCTGGCTTTTTCTGGCCCGTCGCATCGGCCGATTGGGTCTCAGGCTTGGCCGGCGCTTGGTCGACTGCCTTGTCCTTGTCGGACGCGCCGCCGCCGAACAGGTTGGTGAAGAAATTGCCCTTGCTCTTGGCCGCTGCCGCGCCTGCAGCGGCGGTCGCTGCCACCGGCACGGCCTTGACCGGGTCGAACGACTTGCCGGCCAGCAGGTCCTGCACTTGGCCGGCAGCCCGTTGACCGCTGCGCAGTGCGCCTTCAAGCGTGCCTGGGTACAAGGCATCGGTGTGCTCACCGGCAAAGGCGATGCGTTGTACCGGGCGCTCCCAAAGGCGCCAGTACTTGCTGATCTGGCCAGGTCCATAGGCCAGGTAGGCTCCCCCAGTGCCAGCATCGGCGCTGTAGCGCTTGACTTCATAACCGGTGAAAGCGCCACGGGCCTGAGGGTAGAAGGTATGCAGGCGAATGAGCACCTGGTCGACCATCTGCTTGTCACCAAAGGCCTGCAGCAGGCGGGCGTTGTCGCCGGAAAGGTTGATCACCACGTTGGCACCGCCCTTGAGGGCCGGTTCGATCCACAACATGCCCAGGCCCGTATTGCTGAAGATCTCACCCGACATGCGCGCCCGGCTTTCCCAGACCGGTTTCTTGAACTTGAGCATCACCTGGTCGCGCCAACCGTAGTTGGTGCCCTTGAGCGCCGCCACATGCTGGTTATCCAGGCCAGGCGTCATCTGGATCTTGGCCAGTGCACGCAGGGGCACGGCCATCACCACGTAATCGGCGCGGTAACCCACGCTGCCGACTTTTACGGTAACGCCGTCCTTGTCCTGAACGATTGCACTCACCGGCGAGCCGGTCTTGATGGTCTTCAGTTGCTTGACGAACGCCTGCGCCAGCACCGGGCTGCCGCCGGGCAGCCGCGCTGCACGCAGGTCACGGTCGCTCACGTCACGGTAGACGCGGTTCTGCTGGGCAAAATACAGCAGCGACAGGCGCGACGGCTCGTCGTAGCGGCTGCGGATCTGCTGGTTGACCAACTGACGGGCCGTGGCAGGTAACTGCAACTTGTCCAGCCAGGAGGACACGTTGATCTGGTCCAGGGCGAACAGGGTGCTGGTCGCCTGGGGGTTGAGCGGATCGTCGATCGAACGGGCCAGGTCGTCCAGGGTTTTCTCGTAGCGCTTGAGGGCTTCGGCCGTGGCCGGCTGCTTGAGGGCCAGGTCTGCGGCACTGAAGTACTCGCCATCGATCAGGTACCCAGGGGTGCGCACGAATTCGGGCGCCGGCAGCGTGTCGAGCTTGAAGCGATCAACGTACTGGTTGAGTACCGGCTGCGCCTTGGTATTGCCGATCCATTCGCTGGTGGCCAGGCCCGAGCGGCCGCCCATGCCTGCCTTGGCTTCGAGCAGGGTCACCTGCCAGCCCTTGTTCTGCAGCTCATAGGCTGCGGTCAGGCCCGCCATGCCGCCGCCCACGACGATTGCCGTGGGCGTCTTGTCACTCCCCAGCGCGGCACCGCTGGAAACACCAATCAATACCAACGCGCACAGGCGCACCCAAGCAGCAGCCATGTTGGCGAACTCCGAGTCAAAGGTTGCAGAAAAACAGAGAGAGGCGGGATGCCCCGAGAGAGGCGCTAGAATACGTCACCGCTGCCAGGGCTGCCAGCGTAGTGACATCAAGTGGTCTGGCTAAATGACATTTTCTGGCGGGTTGTTCTCACCCGTGCCATTGCTTAGGCTTACGCCCCCACGCCGCCAAGCCAGGAGAAGTGCTCATGGGCCTCAATGATCAGTGGATGCAGCGCGACCTCAAGGTCCTCTGGCACCCCTGCACCCAGATGAAAGACCACGAGCAACTGCCGCTGATACCGATCAAGCGCGGTGAAGGGGTGTGGCTCGAGGATTTCGAGGGCCGGCGCTACCTGGATGCCGTGAGCAGCTGGTGGGTGAACGTGTTCGGCCATGCCAACCCGCGTATCAATGAGCGCATCAAGGAGCAGGTCGACCAGCTTGAGCATGTGATTCTGGCAGGCTTCAGCCACCAGCCTGTCATCGAACTGTCCGAGCGCCTGGTGGCCATGACGCCAGCCGGGCTCGACCGGGTGTTCTACGCCGACAATGGCTCGTCCTGCATCGAAGTGGCGCTGAAGATGAGCTTTCACTACTGGCAGAACGTCGGCAAGCCGGACAAGAAGCGGTTCGTCACCCTGACCAACAGCTATCACGGTGAAACCATCGCCGCCATGTCCGTCGGTGACGTCCCGTTGTTCACCGAAACCTACAAGGCGTTGCTGCTCGACACCCTGAAAGTCCCGAGCCCCGATTGCTACCTGCGCCCGGAGGGCGTCAGCTGGGAGGCGCATTCACGCACCCTGTTCCAGGTCATGGAGCAGACCTTGGCCGAGCATCATGCCTCGATCAGCGCGGTCATCATCGAGCCGTTGATCCAGGGCGCCGGCGGCATGCGCATGTACCATCCGGTCTATCTCAAGCTCTTGCGCGAAGCCTGCGATCGCTACGACGTGCACCTGATCCATGACGAGATCGCGGTTGGCTTCGGTCGCACGGGCACCATGTTCGCCTGCGAGCAGGCAGGTATTCGCCCGGACTTCCTGTGCCTGTCCAAGGCCCTGACCGGAGGGTATCTGCCCCTGGCTGCCTGCCTGACCACCGACAAGGTGTACCAGGCGTTCTATGACGACTACCGCACGTTGCGCGCGTTCTTGCATTCGCACAGCTACACCGGCAACCCGCTGGCGTGCGCGGCCGCCTTGGCCACCCTCGACATCTTCGAGCAGGACAATGTGATCGAGGCCAACAAGGCGCTGGCTACGCGCATGGCCAGCGCCACTGCGCATCTGGCCGACCATGCCCACGTGGCCGAGATTCGCCAGACCGGCATGGTCCTGGCCATCGAAATGGTCCAGGACAAGGCCGGCAAGGTGCCCTACCCCTGGCAGGCGCGACGCGGCCTTAAAGTGTTCGAGCATGCCCTGACCCGTGGCGCGCTGCTGCGCCCGCTGGGCAGTGTGGTGTATTTCCTGCCACCGTATATCATCACGCCCGAACAGATCGACTTCCTGGCCGAAGTGGCCAGCGAAGGCATCGACATCGCCACCCGCGACAGCACCCGCGTGACGGTGCCCAGCACCTTCCACCCGGATTTTCGCGATCCGGGCTGATAGCGAGTTGAAGGCCATGCCTGCGACCGCGCCGGAACCTGCGCTGCATGCGTCATGCCGGCGCGGGCCTTTCGGTCGTCCTTACCTTTTCAGAGCTTACCCATGAGACTGTCCCGCTTCTTCATCGACGCCCCCCTGAGCCTTGGCGAACACGACCTGCCCGAGGCACAGGCCCACTACATCGGCCGCGTATTGCGCATGGCGGCGGGTGACCCCGTGCAGCTGTTCGACGGCAGCGGCCAGGAATACCGTGGGCAGTTGCTGGAGGTGGGCAAGAAAGCTGTGCGCGTGAGCCTGGACCAGGCATTCGCTGGCCAAGCCGACTCACCGCTGCAGGTGCACCTGGGCCAAGGGCTGTCGCGGGGCGAGCGTATGGACTGGGCCATCCAGAAAGCCACCGAGCTGGGCGCCAATGAGATCACCCCGATCGTCAGCGAGCGGTGCGAGGTGCGCCTGAAGGACGAGCGCGCCGACAAGCGCCTGGCCCACTGGCGGCAAGTGGCGATCAGCGCCTGCGAACAGTGTGGCCGCTCCAGCCTGCCGATCATCCACCCGCCCATCACCCTGGCTGAGTGGCTGGCCGCCACCCAGGCGCAGCTCAAGCTGGTGTTGCACCCGGTAGCCGAACCGCTGGTCAGCCATGCCAAACCGGCAAGCCTGGCGTTCCTGATTGGCCCGGAAGGCGGCTTGAGCGAACCCGAGGTCGAGCAGGCCAAGGCAGCGGGCTTTCATGCGGCGCGCCTGGGCCCGCGGGTATTGCGCACCGAAACCGCCCCCGTGGTGGCCCTTTCAGTGGCGCAACAGCTCTGGGGCGATTTCTAAGCGTTCCCAGGCGAACGGGCGGTGCTCACAGTGATCAACGCACGTAGTGCGACACCGCCACGAAATGCATCAGGCTGCCGGCAATCACGAACAAGTGCCAGATGCCATGCCAGTGACGAAAACGCCGGTCGAATGCGAAAAAGATGATGCCCACGGTGTAGAACACGCCCCCTGCGGCCAGCCAGGCAAAACCGGCGGTACCCAGCGCCTGCAGCAGCGGGTTGACCGCGACCAGCACGATCCAGCCCATCACGGCGTAGATCACGATGGACAAGACCCGTGCTTCGGAGCGCGGCTTGATTTCCTGCAGCATGCCCAGTACTGCCAGCCCCCAGACGATGCCGAACAGGCTCCAGCCCCAAGGCCCGCGCAGGCTGATCAGGCAGAAGGGCGTGTAGCTGCCGGCGATCAGCAAATAGATAGAGAGGTGATCGAGCTTGCGCATGATCACCTTCGCCCGCCCGCGCGTGCTGTGATACAGCGTCGAAATGCTGTACAGCAGCAACAGCGTGCCGCCGTAGATGGAGAAACTGACGATCTTCCAGGGGTCTCCCTGCAAGATGGACCCGACGATCAGCCAGAGGGCACCGAGGCCTGCCAGCAACGCACCCACCAAGTGGGTCCAGGCATTGAAGCGTTCACCGTAATACATGCACTTGAAGACCTTTCGAAACCCATCTAGTTTCAGCCACGACAATCGGCGCACAGCGGCCGCACGCTCTAACCCGGCGCTTGCAGCCTGCCGCTGCGCTGCGCGTCCCTGACCAGGCGCTCGAGCCCCACCAGGTCAGGTACGCGCGCCACCTGATCCCCTACCTGGACAGCGGCCAACTCAAGGGGTGCCAATGCCACGTCGACGTAGTTGAGCTGGCTGTCGAGCTTGCACGAGCGCGGTATGCCTTGCAGCAGCAAGGCCAGGTAACGCAAGCCCATGTCGCCCAATGCGTTGAGCACCACCACGCGGGCCCGTTCGCCACAGGGCGTATGGCTGTCGCAGGCCGCTTCGAAACCGATCAGGGGCAAGCGCTGCTGGCGCCAGTCGACCCAGCCCAGGTGCCAGGGCAGGTCACCGCGCTGGCACGCCACATTGCGCAGCCCACTGAGTTCGGCCACGGCCACATTGGGCAGCACCAACGTACGGTCGCCCAAGGGCAGCAACAGCCCGGTGAGGCTGCTGCGCTGCCCGGCTATCAGTTCAAGCATGGGACTGGCTCCACTGGAGGATGCTGTGCAGCAATACCGACTCCTGATAAGGCTTGCCGAGGTATTCGTTGACCCCGATGGCCATGGCTCGGTCGCGGTGCTTCTGCCCCGTACGCGAGGTGATCATGATGATGGGCAGGTCCTTGAGGCGGGCGTCCTGGCGAATGCGGGTCGCCACTTCGAAACCGTCCATGCGCGGCATTTCGATATCCAGCAGCAACACATCGGGCCGATGCCCTTCGAGCACCGCCATCGCATCCACCCCGTCCTTGGCGGTGATCACGCTCATGCCATGGCGCTCCAACAGCCGGCTGGTGACCTTGCGCACCGTGACCGAGTCATCCACCACCATCACCAGCAAGGTGCGATCCGGGGTCGCTGCCGGCAGCAACCCACGTGGCGTGCCTCCAGGCAAACGAGCAAGCCGCCGTTGCTGGCCGCGCAACTGCCCCAGAAGGTCCAGAATCAGCACCACTCGCCCATCCCCCAGCAACGTTGCACCCGACAGGCCGGCAACGGCCGCGAACTGCGGGCCCAGGCTTTTGACCACGATCTCCCGGCTGGGCGACAAGCTGTCGACCTGGATGGCGAACGACTGCTCCTGCGAATGTACCAGCAGCAAGGGCAATGGCACGCTCTGGCCCAGCAGCGTGGGACGCGGGGCGCCCTGCACCAGCTCGCCCAGGTAGCGCAGATGGTACTGATGGCCTGCGTAGGCGTAGCGCGGCGGCTCCTGCTCGTAGCAGGCTGCCAGTTCAGCGGGCGGTACCCGCACGATGCCTTCGATGGTGTTGAGCGGGATCGCGTACTGCTCATCGCCCAGGTGCACCATCAGTGCGCGGTTGATCGACACCGTGAACGGCAGGCGAATCTGGAAACGCGCCCCCTTGCCCTGGGCCGACTCGATGGTCATCGAGCCGCCCAACTGCTTGACCTCTTCGTGGACCACGTCCATGCCCAGGCCCCGGCCTGAAATCTGCGTGATCTTTTCGGCCGTGGAAAAGCCCGGCCTGAGGATGAACTGCAGTATCTCGTGGTCGCTCAGCTGCGCCTGCGGGTCCAGCAGGCCGCGCTTGATGGCCTTGAGCCGGACAGCGTGTAGCGGCACGCCGGCGCCGTCGTCGGTCATCTCGATGACGATGTCCGCCCCCTCGTGCAGCAGGTTCAGGTGGATCGTGCCCTGCTCGGGCTTGCCCGCGGCCAATCGAGCTTCGCGGCCTTCCAGGCCATGGTCGACGGCATTGCGCAACATGTGTTCAAGGGGCGCCACCATGCGTTCCAGCACGCTGCGATCCAGCTCCCCCTCGGCGTTGCCCACCACCAGCTCGACCTGCTTGCCCAGCTCGCTCGCCACCTGCCGCACCACGCGCTGCAAGCGCGGCACCAGGCGTTCGAAGGGCACCATCAACGTTGCCGTCAGGCCTTCCTGGAGTTGGCTGTTGACCCGCGCCTGCTGCTGGAGCAGGCCGTAGGCTTCCTGGGCGCGCTGGGCCATGGTCTCTTTCAGGTCCAGCAGGTCCGAGGCCGACTCGAACAGGGCCCGCGACAACTGCTGCAACTGCGAGTGGCGGTCCATTTCCAGTGGGTCGAAATCTTCATAGACATCGCCTTCGATCTGCTGGCGGCTGGAGATCCGGCCCTGGGTTTCGATATCCAGGCGTAGCAGCTGGTCACGCATGCGCTCGAGCGTGGTTTCCATTTCGTTGAGCGTGAACTGGGCGTCATTGACCTGCTGCTCGATACGCCCACGGATGATCGAATGCTCACCGGCCAGGTTGCCCAGGTCGTCCAGCAATTCGGCATCGACCTTGACCATATCCCCCGGTACGCGCTCAGGGGTTACTGCCGGCCCTTCGCTGGCGGCAGTTTCGACCGGGCTGGTGCCGGCCGCGCTGTCGGTCAGCCCGGCGCTGCTGAAGTTGCGGATGTAATCGATCAGCGCCGTGGCAGCGTGCAGCGGTTGCCCCAGGCGCACGGCATCGAGCATGTGCGCCAGGCGGTCGTGGCAGTTCTGCAACAGCGAGAACAGGGCCCCGCTCGGTGGCAGGCGCCCTGCCGCGAGCAACTCGTACAAAAATTCCAGCTCATGGGCCAGGTCACCGATGGGGCCGATTTCGACCATGCGTGCCACCCCTTTGAGGGTGTGCAGGTCGCGCATCAGGTTGTCCACCTCCACCGTGCTGCGTGGGTCGGCCTGCCACCGCGCCAGGGCCGCCGCAGCGCTCTCGACGATGTCCGAGCTTTCTTCGAGAAAGACCTCCATCAGCTCTTCCCCGGCGCTTTCCGGAGCCTGGGACGGCTGTACTGGCGCCGGGTCGAGGGCTACGTCAGGGGTCGGTGGGTCGATCAGCTGCACGTCCATGTCCGGGTGCAGCGGTGTGACACTGTCGAGGCCCACGCGCCCGGTAGCATCCGGAGCCAGCCCTTGCCCTTGCAGGTCGCGCAGACGGGTCACCAGCGCCGTACGCGGGGCGACGTCCTGGCCAGCAGCCAGCTCGTCGAGCATGTCCAACAGCGCTTCGTGGGCGTGCTGGGCATGGGTGAAGAACTGCCCATCGGCAGGCAGACTGCCCTCCTCCACGGCACCGTACAGGTCCAGCAAGGCTTCGCACACCTCATCGACCTGCCACAGATCGGCTGAATGGGCGGCATGGGCAAGGTCGGTCATGTCATCGAGCAGCGTGTCCAAGGCCCCCCGTTGGGCCGGGTGCCGCTGCCAGTCGGCCAGCAACGTCTCGGCATCCAGCAGACGGTCCATGGCCTGTGACAGGAACGTTGCGACCTGTTGCGGGTCGCGGGCGTTGCCGGTCGAGGCATGCGCATCGCCACCCAGGGCGGCAATACGCGCATCCAGGGCCAACTCAACCTGCTCGATCAACTGGGCCGCGCCGGGCAGGGGGTCGAACGGGGTGGTGGATAACTGCGCCAGGCCCTGCCCGAACATTGAGGCGGCGGACGTGAGCCAGCGCAGCTCCGTTTCGTCGAGCAGCAGGTCGTGCGCCTTGTACTCACGCACCAGCCGATCGAATACGGTGGCAAGTTCAGCCATGGGCAAGACCCCGGCCATGGCCGCACTGCCCTTGAGGGTGTGCAAGGCCCGCTGCAGGGCGTCGTCCACAGGGACGCCGTGCTGGGCATGTGCCAGGAACATATCGAGGCTGGCCAGGTGGCCTTGCGCCTCGGAACGGAAGATGTCCAGCAACTGCGGGTCGAGCCCCCCCTGCGCGTTGGCCGCGGCTGGCAAATCGCGCTCGGCAAGGGCATGCAGGCGGCCCACCAATTGCTGTACTGCGCTCACGTGCGGCAGGTGCCCTGCGGCGAAGTCAGCGAGCACCTCGGGCAGTTGCGCGAACGCTTGCTCAAGCGCTATCTGCCCGTCTGCGCCAAGCACGTTGCGGCCGGCAAGCACGCGGTTGAGCAGGTGCTCGGCGGCCCAAGTCAGCTCTGCCAACGCCTGGGCATGCACCAGGCGGGCTGCGCCCTTGAGCGTATGCAACGCCCGGTGCACGTCGATCAGCGCGTCCTGCTGCTGGTGGTCGGCACGCCAGTTCAGCCAGTGCCGCTCAATGTCCTGAAGCAGTGTTTGGGCTTCTTCGATGAATACGCCACGCAACTCGTCCTGAAGGCCGTCCCCGTCCTCCAGGTCGGCATGCTCTTGTGCGGTGGAACAGTGGACGCCCAACGCCCCCAGGCGCTCGCGGGCCATGACGATGAAGCGCTGGACGTCGGCCAGCGGGTCGGCCACGCGCCATTGCAGGTAGCATTCGCCAGCGCTCAAGGCTTCGGCCAGCAGCGTCAGCTCCTCGGAGGAGGGGTCGGCCTGCGCCTGTTGTACCCAGCCCTGGACAAACGCCGTGCAGCGCGCGAACACCTCGGCAGCTGCCGGCAGCATCAGCATGGCCAAGGCGCCGCGCACCTGCTGGAGCAAACCTGGCAAGGCCTGCAGGTGTTGACGGGGCCAACCCGACTCCAGGCAATCGCCCAACAGGTCCTTGGCTTGCTGCAACACGTTCAGCGACTCTCGCAGTACAACCAGGCGAATCTCGGCGACATCGGCGCCCGGCAGGCCTGCCTCTCCCCCTTCTTCGAGCGGCCCGACCATGCCGTTGAGCGTGGCCTCCACATACAGCAATGCCCCCGCCACATCCATCAACACCGCGTCATCCACGGCTCGATCGCCCTGGGCCAGCCCTTGCAGCGTCATGACTTGATCGATGATGACCCGACGCGGCTGCTGGAAACCCAGCACAGCCAGGGTATCGGCCACGTGGCGCAGGGGAGCGAGCAACACCTCCAGTTGTTCATTGTGCTGCCGGTCGCTGCGCACGAACTGGTCCAGGCGGTCCTTGATGCGCATGAGGTCGTCACACAATGCCGCCACCACCGACCTTAGTGCATCGCGGCCCTCCCCGGCCTGCAACTGCTCGCGCCAGTTGCTCAGCGACACGTCAAGGTTCGCCAGGTCCTCGGCACCTGCCAGACGCTGGCCTGCACTGCCGAGCAGGCGGCCATGAACCACCGGCTCCGCGCCTCGGCAAGCACGCAGCTGGTTGAGGAGCGGCAACATCACCAGTGGCAGGTCATGGCGAGCGCCGCGCAGACGTTCAAGGTACGAAGGCAACAGCTCCAGGCCCCTGAACAGCGCGCCCAGGCAGTCGCCTCGCGGGGTGACCTTACCGCTGGCCAGGTCGGTCACGAGCAGTTCCAGCTCCTGGGCAAGGCGCGTGGCCCCAGGCAACTCCAGCATCACCAGGCAACCGTGTACCTGGTGCAGGTTGTCCGCCACGAAGGTGAGTAGCGACAGGTCTTCAGGCTCGCCGGCAAAGCGTTCCAGCGCCTGGCGCCCCTGCCCCAGGCAATCGAGCAGGGCAGCCTTGGTCCAGGCCAAGCCCACGGTATCGTGGCGGGCAGGGCCAGCAATGGAGCCGGGCATGGGCGTGGACATGGGCATTTCTCAATGGGGCTCGGCAGGTGCCGGCAGGGTGAATCCGGAAACCGAGCGACGCATCTCGCTGGCCATGCGCGCCAGGTGACGAATACTGTCGGCGGTGGCGCCGGAACCTGCGGACGTCTGGGCGGTGATCTGCTGGATGACGGCCATGGTGTGTGAGATCTGCCCCGCCGAGGAGGTTTGCAGCTGGGCCGCGTCGGAAATGCTGTGGATAAGGTCGGCAAGGTTCTGCGAAACGCCTTCGATCTCGGCCAGCGCCACGCCGGCGTCCTGGGCCAGCCTGGCGCCTCGCACGACTTCGGCCGTGGTCTGTTCCATGGAGATGACCGCTTCGTTGGTGTCGGCCTGAATGGTCCGCACAAGGGCTTCGATCTGCCGTGTAGCGGAGGACGAGCGCTCGGCCAGGCGCTGGACCTCGTCCGCGACCACGGCGAACCCGCGCCCTGCCTCACCCGCCAGGGAGGCCTGGATAGCGGCGTTCAAGGCCAGGATGTTGGTCTGGTCGGCGATGTCGTCGATCAGGCTGACGATATCGCCGATTTCCTGAGACGATTCGCCCAGGCGCTTGATGCGCTTGGCGGTGTCCTGGATCTGCTCGCGAATGTTGTTCATGCCGTCGATGGTGTTGTGTACCACCTCATTGCCCTTGTTGGCGATGGCCACGGACCGCTCGGCGACCTTGGCCGATTCGTAGGCATGGGCCGAAACGCGGTCGATCGACTCGACCATGTCCCCGACTGCCTCGGAAGCTTCGCTGATCTGTTCGGCCTGCTGCTCGGACGCCTTGGCCAACTGGCGGGCCGTGTTCTGCGTGTCCTGCACCGCCGAGGCGACCTGCACCGCGCTGTGGTTGATGGTGGCGACCAGGTCGCGCAATTGGTCGACGGAGTAGTTGATGGAGTCGGCGATGGCACCGGTGAAGTCTTCGGTCACCGAGACGGTCACTGTCAGGTCGCCATCTGCCAATTCCTCAATTTCATCAAGCAGGCGCATGATCGCCTGCTGGTTGCGTTCGTTCTTTTCGGCGGTTTCACGCAACTGACGGTTGGTGGTGCGCACCATGACCAGGCCGATGAGGATGATCGAGGCCAGTGCCAACAAGCCCAGGGCATACCCCCCAACGGTATCGAGCGTGCGCCCGCTGGCCAGGTTCTCGAAGCCGTTGGCCAGGTGCGAGGCTTCCTCGAGCAAGGTCTGCGACAGGCTGAAAATGCTGCCGGCCGCCTCCCGCACCCGGAACAGCTCCGGCGAGGTCTCGAGAATTTCATCGACCGAGCCGGCCACGAACTGGAACAGCTCGGCGATTTCCGCCAGCCGCGTCCTGGCATCGGCGTCTTCGACACGGGTCACGCCAATGGCAGCATCGCCCTTGAGCATGCCCTCGAGCACCTGGCCGAAGCGGCCAGCATCGCGGCCGAAGGCATCGGCGGCCTGCGCCGCCGCCGCATCGCCGGCCAGTACGGTGTTGACCGACCCCAGGATACGTTCGGCCAGCAGCAGCTGGCGCTGTGCCACGGCAACCTGGCTGGCCGGGGCGCCACTTTGCAGCAGGATTTCGACCACCTTTTCGTATTCGACCTGCAACTGCGGGACGGTTTCGGCCAGGGTGGCCGCCACCTGGTGCAAGGACAGCACGGTCTGTTCGCTGGCCAGGATGGTGTCGGTGCTCTTGCGCAGGCTCTCCCAGTCATCGCGCACCGCTTCCATCTCTCCGCGCACCGAGGCTGGCGCCGCAGGCAGGCCGGTGGCCTTGTCGCCTTCGCGCAGGTAGCCCCAGCGACGCTCGAAGTCGTTGCGTGCATCGGACAACAGCCTGAAGGCTACGCCCTTGCCGGCAGCCGCTTCAGTGGCGTTCTTGGCGATGCGCTGGGACAACACGCGCAGCTCGCCAGCATGGCCGATGTACTGCTTGTCGTAGTTGGACTGGGTGTTGAGGTAGGCGAAATTGGCGAACAGCAGAATGATCGAGAGGATCAGGATCAGGAACAGCACAGTGATCTGCGCAATGCTGCGGGTGCGGGGGCTCACGGTAGTGGCGGTGACGGGGGGAGCAGGCTGGTTCACGTTTGCAAGGTCCTATAACGCCACATCGAGAAAGCCCGGTGCCTGGGCCAGGGCAAAGGGGCTGAAAATCGCCCAGTAGTCGTGGTCGCGTTCAAAGCGCCCCTGAACGAAGGGCCCGGCAGCATCGGTCACCGGCAGCGCAGGTTGCAGGCTGTCGATTGCAAAGTGCTGCAGGCCTACCACTTCGTCCACCAGCAGGCCAACGAAAAGCGCCTCGTGATCAAGCACCAGGACGCGCCGTTGCTTGCCGGGCACAGCACTGCCCAGGCCGAGGAAACGGCCCAGGTCCATCACGGGCAGCAACCGGCCACGCAGATTGGCCACCCCGCATACCCAGGGTTGCACCCCAGGTACTCGACTACTGCGGGGCTCACGCAGCACTTCGGCCACCTCGCCCATGGGGGCGACGAACCATTGCCCGGTTACACGAAAACCGATGCCGCTCCACTGCTGCAACCTGTCACCCGAAGCCGGTTGGTCGGCTACCAGCAGGCGGCAGCGCCGATCGATATCCAGCAACAGTTCGAAGGCGGTCAGCGACGCTCCCTGCGGGCGTGTGGTCAAGCCCCCAGCACCTCTTGGAGCTTGTGCACCAGCGCGTCTTCTTCCACAGGTTTGGTCAGGAAGTCACGTGCGCCCTGGCGCGTCGCCCAGATGCGGTCGGTTTCCTGATCCTTGGTGGTCACCACGATGACCGGAATGCCCTTGGTCTCCGGGTCCTTGCTGAGCTGGCGAGTGGCCTGGAAGCCGTTCATGCCTGGCATCACGATATCCATGAGCACTGCATCGGGCTTCTCCTGCCGGGCAAGGGCCACGCCATCGGCGCCGTTGTTGGCCTTGAGTACCTCGTGCCCGTGGTTTTCCAGCCATTGGGTCAATCGATACATCTCTGTCGGCGAGTCGTCGACAATCAGAACGCGGGCCATACGGGTTCCCCATCAGGATTCGAAAGACCGTGCCATGGCAGGGCGCGGTCAGGGTGCTGTTTGTTGAGCGGTGGCAAACCCAGGTACATGGGCCTGTATCGCCTCGATCAGTTCTTCCTTGGTAAACGGTTTGGTCAGAAACTGATCAGAACCGACCACACGCCCACGGGCCTTGTCGAACAGACCGTCGCGCGACGACAACAGAACCACCGGGACGTCCTTGAAGGTGCTGTTCTGCTTGATCACCGCGCACGTCTGGTAGCCGTCCAGACGCGGCATCAAGACATCGACGAAGATCACGGCCGGGTTGTGATCGACGATCTTGGCCAGGGCATCGAAGCCATCGCTGGCAGTGATGACCTCGCAGCCCACCTCACCGAGCAGCATCTGCGCCGTGCGGCGAATGGTGCGTGAATCGTCGATCACCATCACTTTCAGGGGTTGTTCCATAAACGCCTACCCGGGGAATTGAGCTGCATGTTGCAAGCGCCACGCTACAGGAAAGCCCAATGGGCCCGTGGCCGCTTTTCGCTTGAGGCGTGTAGCCGAAGGCTTGAAGCTGCATTTTTAGCACAGTCCGGGTAGCCATTCCATCTGCCGCGCCCCTTGACCGGCGGCGTTGGCGGCGCCACCCTGAGCCACTTTTCTTTCGATCCATCGCGGCCACGCCGCCAAGAGGAACCACCCCATGAGCGTTCGCCTCGGCATTGTCATGGACCCTATCGCGTCCATCTCCTACAAGAAGGACAGTTCGCTGGCCATGCTGCTGGCTGCCCAGGCACGCGGCTGGAGCCTGTTCTACATGGAGCAGCGCGACCTGTATCAAGGTCAAGGCAAGGCACGTGCGCGCATGCGCCCGTTGACGGTGCACGCAGACCCGGCCCGCTGGTACGAGCTGGGCGAGGAGCAGGACGGCGCCCTGGCCGAGCTGGACGTGATCCTGATGCGCAAGGACCCACCCTTCGACCTGGAATTCGTCTACAGCACCTACCTGCTCGAACAAGCCGAAAGCGAAGGCGTGCTGGTGGTCAACCGCCCCCAGAGCCTGCGTGACTGCAACGAAAAGCTGTTCGCCACGCTGTTCCCGCAATGTACGCCACCCACCCTGGTCAGCCGTCGCCCGGACATCATCCGCGCGTTTGCCGCCGAGCATGGCGATGTGATCCTCAAGCCCCTGGATGGCATGGGCGGCACGTCGATCTTCCGTCACCGGGCGGGCGACCCGAACCTGTCGGTGATCCTCGAAACCCTCACCCTGCTGGGTACTCAGCAGATCATGGCCCAGGCCTACCTGCCGGCGATCAAGGACGGCGACAAGCGTATCCTGATGATCGACGGCGAGCCGATCGACTACTGCCTGGCCCGTATTCCGGCCAGCGGCGAAACCCGTGGCAACCTGGCAGCCGGCGGTCGTGGCGAGGCACGCCCCCTGAGCGAGCGCGACCGCTGGATCGCGGCGCAGGTAGGCCCGACATTGCGCGAGAAGGGCCTGCTGTTCGTCGGTCTGGACGTGATTGGCGACTACCTCACCGAAATCAACGTGACCAGCCCCACCTGCATCCGCGAAATCGACGCCGCCTACGGCACCGACATCGGCGGCCAGCTGATGGATGCCATTGATCGCCAGCTCAAGGCGCGTTGACCACGGACATTCGGTAACGCACTGGCGTGGGGTATCATGCTCACCCGCAAGCGACAGGCTGCAAGACCGGTACGCCCGCCCCGTGCCTCTGCTGCCTGTTGCGTGCCGTTTGTAGCTCGACGATGCCCCTGGATACCTGATGACGCTGCCCGCTGACATCCCCGCCGACCTGTTGCCGCCCCGCGTTCGCCCGGTGGACAGGCTGGGCTTCACGCTGTTTCTGGCGGCGCTGGTGCACCTGGCGTTGATCCTCGGGGTGGGCTTTACCGTGGTCAAACCGGCGCAGATCAGCCGCACCATGGACATCACCCTGGCCACGTTCAAAAGTGAAAAGCCGCCGGAAAAGGCCGACTTCCAGGCGCAAGACAACCAGCAAGGCAGCGGCACCCTGGACAAGAAGGCCGTGCCCAAGACCACCGAGCTTGCGCCTTTCCAGGACACCAAGATCAACAAGATCACCCCGCCGCCTGCCGCCAGGCCCGAGGTACCGCCGCCCCCGCAGAAGTCGGCGGTCGCGACCAAGGCTCCGAAGGCGCAGAAGGTCGAGCCCAAGCCACGGGAAAGCAAGCCCCAGCCCAAGCCGAGCACGCCCGTGCGCGAGTTCGACAGCTCGCAGCTGTCCAGCCAGATCGCCAGCCTTGAGGCAGAGCTTGCCAATGAGCAGCAGCAATATGCCAAGCGCCCGCGTATCCATCGCCTGAATGCGGCCTCGACCATGCGCGACAAGGGCGCCTGGTACAAAGAGGAATGGCGCAAGAAAGTCGAACGCGTGGGCAACCTGAACTACCCGGACGAGGCACGCCGGCAGCAGATCTACGGCAACCTGCGCATGATGGTCTCGATCAACCGCGACGGGTCACTCTACGAAGTGCTGGTGCTTGAATCGTCCGGCCAGCCCGTGCTGGACCAGGCGGCCCAGCGCATCGTGCGCCTGGCCGCACCGTTCGCGCCGTTCACCGGTGACCTGGCCGAGTACGACCGGCTGGAAATCATCCGTACCTGGCGCTTCGCCAGGGGTGATCGGTTGTCCAGCAACTGAGCCGGCACGCTTGCAGCGGTGGCCGGGTGGCGCCACACTATCCCCCATGAAGAACCTCACGCCGAGCTACCTCAAGCACCAGTTCCTGATCGCCATGCCGCACATGGCCGACCCGAACTTCGCCCAGACCCTCACGTACATCGTCGAGCACAATGCTCATGGCGCGATGGGGCTTGTGGTGAACAAGCCGCAGGAACTGAACCTGGCCGACATCCTCGAGCAACTGCGCCCGGACGAAACCCCGCCGGCCAGCACGCTGCAGGTGCCTATCTACCAAGGCGGCCCGGTGCAGACCGACCGCGGCTTCGTGCTGCATACCAGCGAGTGCAGCTACCAGGCCACGGTGGAACTGCAGGGCCTCTCGCTTTCCACGTCCCAGGACGTGCTGTTCGCCATCGCCGAGGGCGTGGGCCCGGAAAAGAGCCTGATCACCTTGGGTTATGCCGGCTGGGAAGCGGGCCAGCTCGAGGCCGAGCTGGCCGATAACGCCTGGCTCAACTGTGCGTTCGACCCGGATATCCTGTTTGCCATGACCAGCGAGCTGCGCCTGGAAGCGGCGGCTGCGAGCCTTGGCATCAACCTGCATCTGCTGACCAGCCAGGCGGGCCACGCCTGATGGCCGACGCGCTTGCCGCACCCCGACTGTTGCTGGGTTTCGACTATGGCACCAAGCAGATCGGCGTGGCCGTCGGCCAGGCGGTCACCGGCCAGGCCCGTGAACTCTGTACGTTGCGCGCCCAGAATGGCGTGCCGGACTGGGCCCAGGTCGAGCGCCTGATCGCTGAATGGAAGCCTGACGCCATCGTCGTCGGCCTGCCGCTGAACATGGACGGCACCCCCAGCGAAATGAGCGCCCGGGCCGAAAAATTCGCCCGCCGCCTCAATGGGCGCTTCAACCTGCCGGTGCATACCCATGACGAACGCCTGACCACGTTCGAGGCCAAGGGCGAGCGCATGGCCCGTGGCGGCCAGCGCGGCACGTACCGGGACAACCCGGTCGACGCCATCGCCGCCGCCCTGCTGCTGCAAGGCTGGCTGGAGGCCAATACCTGATCATCTTCGCGACCGGATGCATCCGGCGCACCCTTCCGAGGAACCTGCAATGAGCCTACCTGATCCTGCCGCGCTGATCCGGCAGATGGCTGTCGACCTTCGCGCCCATCTGGCCCGCCGTGCCATCGCCGAGCCACGCTACATCGGCATTCGCACCGGAGGCGTGTGGGTGGCCCAGGCGTTGCAACAGGCCATGGACGACACCAGTGCCATGGGTACGCTTGACGTGTCGTTCTATCGAGACGACTTCAGCCAGAATGGCCTGCACCCGCAGGTGCGCCCCTCGGAGCTGCCATTTGAGATCGAAGGCCAGCACCTGGTGCTGGTGGACGACGTGCTGATGAGCGGTCGCACCATTCGCGCCGCCCTCAACGAACTGTTCGACTACGGCCGTCCGGCCAGCGTCACCCTGGTCTGCCTGCTGGACCTGGATGCAGGCGAGTTGCCCATCCGCCCGAATGTGCTCGGCGCCACCTTGTCACTGGCGGCCCATGAACGGGTAAAATTGACCGGACCCGCACCGCTCGCCCTCGAGCGCCAGGACCTCGCCCCCGCTACCGCCCTTTAAGAGTCCCCCGCGATGACGCCAATCGACGCCAAGCGCCCGCTGCAGCTCAATGATCAGGGCCAGCTGCGCCATTTCCTTTCGCTTGACGGTTTGCCCCGCGAACTGCTGACCGAAATCCTCGACACTGCCGATTCCTTCCTGGAAGTCGGCGCCCGCGCCGTGAAGAAAGTGCCGCTGCTGCGTGGCAAGACGGTGTGCAACGTCTTCTTCGAGAACTCCACCCGCACCCGGACCACGTTCGAGCTGGCCGCCCAGCGCCTGTCCGCCGACGTGATCAGCCTGAATGTGTCGACCTCCTCGACCAGCAAAGGCGAGACGCTGTTCGATACCCTGCGCAACCTTGAAGCCATGGCCGCCGATATGTTCGTGGTGCGCCACTCGGATTCGGGCGCGGCGCACTTCATTGCCGAGCACGTGTGCCCGGAGGTGGCCGTGATCAACGGCGGTGACGGCCGTCATGCGCACCCGACCCAGGGCATGCTCGACATGCTCACCATTCGCCGGCACAAGGGCGGCTTCGAGAACCTCTCGGTTGCCATCGTCGGCGATATCCTTCATTCGCGCGTGGCACGTTCGGACATGCTCGCGCTCAAGGCGCTGGGCTGCCCGGACATTCGCGTGATCGGCCCGAAAACCCTGATCCCGATCGGCATCGAGCAGTATGGCGTGAAGGTGTACACCGACCTGGCCGAAGGCCTCAAGGACGTCGATGTGGTGATCATGCTGCGCCTGCAGCGTGAGCGCATGGCCGGTGGCCTGCTGCCCAGCGAAGGCGAGTTCTACCGCCTGTTCGGCCTGACCACTGCCCGCCTGGCAGGGGCCAAGCCGGACGCCATCGTCATGCACCCCGGTCCGATCAACCGTGGAGTGGAAATCGAATCTGCCGTGGCCGATGGCAAGCATTCGGTGATCCTGAACCAGGTCACCTACGGGATCGCCGTGCGCATGGCCGTGCTGTCCATGGCCATGAGCGGGCAAAACGTACAACGTCAACTCGACCAGGAGATCGCCCAGTGAGCATCAGCATTCTTGGCGCCCGGGTCATCGACCCTCAAAGCGGCCTTGACCAGGTCACCGACCTGCACCTGGAGGGCGGCCGCATTGCCGCCATGGGCGCCGCGCCCGTTGGCTTTACCGCCAACCGCACTCTTCAGGCCGATGGGCTGGTTGTCGCCCCTGGCCTGGTGGACCTGGGCGTGTCGCTGCGCGAGCCCGGCTATAGCCGCAAAGGCACCATCGCCAGCGAGACCCGCGCGGCCGTGGCCGGTGGCGTGACCAGCCTGTGCTGCCCGCCGCAGACCCGCCCGGCCCTGGACACCTCGGCGGTGGCCGAGCTGATCCTGGACCGCGCCCGCGAGGCGGGCAACAGCAAGGTTTACCCGATTGGCGCGCTGACCAAGGGCCTGGAGGGGGAACAGTTGGCCGAGCTGGTAGGCCTGCGTGACACCGGCTGCGTCGCGTTCGGCAATGGCCTGAAGGAAATCCCCAACAACCGCACCTTGGCCCGTGCGCTGGAATACGCCGCCACGTTCGACCTGACGGTGGTGTTCCACTCCCAGGACCGCGACCTGGCCCAAGGCGGCCTTGCCCATGAAGGGGCCATGGCCAGCTTCCTGGGTTTGCCCGGCATTCCCGAAACTGCTGAAACCGTGGCGTTGGCGCGCAACCTGCTGCTAGTGGAGCAGACCGGCGTCCGCGCCCACTTCACCCAGATCACCAGCGCCCGCGGCGCGCGGCTGATCGCCCAGGCGCAAAGCCTTGGTTTGCCGGTCACTGCCGATGTCGCGTTGTACCAGTTGATCCTGACCGACGAATCGCTGCGTGAATTTTCCAGCCTGTACCACGTGCAACCGCCACTGCGTAGCGCTGCCGATCGCGATGGCCTGCGCGAGGCGGTAAAAACCGGCGTGATCCAGGCGATCTCCAGCCATCACCAGCCTCATGAACGCGATGCCAAGCTGGCTCCCTTCGGCGCCACAGAGCCGGGCATCAGCAGCGTGGACGTGTTGCTGCCATTGGCCATGACGCTGGTGCAGGATGGCTTGCTCGACCTGCCGACCTTGCTGGCGCGCCTGACCTGTGGTCCCGCTGGTGCCATGCGGCTGCCGGCTGGCCAGCTGAAGGTTGGCGCTGCGGCTGACTTGGTGGTGTTCGATCCCCAGGCCTCGACCGTGGCCGGTGAGCAGTGGTACTCCCGTGGCGACAACTGCCCGTTCATCGGGCACTGCCTGCCGGGTGCCGTGCGCTATACGTTGGTCGATGGGCGTATCTGTCACGAGGCTTGAGCCTGGTGGGCCGGTCAAAGAGCTGCGCGGCGGTTTAGGGTTTCAGCTTCGCAGCTTGTATTGTTGGGGCCGCACAGCGGCCCCGAGGATACGGGCTGCAAGCCAAAATCTTGGGCTGCAGGGCACCCCATTAAAGTGTTCCCCCGGTACCT
>NZ_JBJJMO010000015.1:0-68379 GCF_046231935.1 Pseudomonas sp. KCJK9111
AACAGCAACAGCAACAGCAACAGCGGGAGCGGGAGCGGGAGATTTGCCTGGGAAAGACATTGGCATGTCTTTCCGAGACTGCGGCATCGCGCCGCAGGCAGTCAACCCTTGGCAAAACCCTGCAAGCCCGTAGAATCGCGCTTCCTTTTCGCCCGTCGCCTTGAACGGTGGCAACCGGCAACCAAGACCGAGTCCGCGCCTGACCCCATGAACGCTCATGTGAAATAGGCTCAACCCTCCCCGCCCGGCCGTCTTCTCGCATGGCCAAGCGGTTGAGTCTTGCCCAGGTCGCATCCGTGCAGCCTCTACCCTATCCGGGTCGCTCGGCGTGCGCGCTCGAAAAGGCCAACCTTCGCATATCCAACTTGAGGTACCTATGTCTGCGCGTTTGCTGGCCATGGCGCTGGCGCCGCTGCTCGGGCTGTTCATCATTGCCCTGGGCAACGGCTTCATGTCTTCTCTGACCACCCTGCGACTCGGCGAGGCTGGCGAGTCTGCCACCACCATCGGCATCGTCTCGTCCACCTACTTCATCGGCCTGACCCTGGGCGCGATCTTCAATGATCGGCTCATCCTGCGCATCGGCCATATCCGCGCCTACACCAGCTTTGCATCGCTGATCGGCGTCACCATCCTGCTGCAAGGCCTGTTCTATGACGTGACCTGGTGGTCGGTGCTGCGCCTGATCAATGGCTGGGCGGCCGTGGGTGTGTTTCTGGTGATCGAAAGCTGGTTGCTGCTGGCCGGGGACGCCAAGATTCGCGGTCGCCTGCTGGCCTTGTACATGATCGCTTTCTATGGCGCCGGGGTGCTGGCCCAGGCAGGGCTTGGCGAGATTACCCGCCTGGGCGAGACGGCGCCCTTCATGCTGGCGGGTGTGCTCACCGCGCTGTCGGTGTTGCCGATCGTGATCCTGCCACGGGTCTCGCCACTGCTGGACCAGGTCGAGCCGCTCAAGCCGCGGCAGCTGCTGGGCGTGGCACCCTCGGGGCTGGTGGGATGTTTTGGTTCCGGCGTGGTCATAGCCGGGATCTACACGTTGCTGCCGCTGTACCTCCAACGTATCGGGCTGGATGTCGGCGAAGTGGGCAATATGATGGCCTGGGTCATCCTCGGGGCCATGCTGCTGCAATACCCCGTGGGGCGTTGGTCGGACCGCAAGGACCGCCAGGACGTGCTGATTGCCCTGGCTGCGGTGTGCGCTGCGCTGGCGCTGGTCACTGTATTCCTGCCCTCGGATGCGTTCCTGCTACCGGCGATGCTGTTTCTGCTGGGCGGCGGGGTGTTCACCCTGTACCCGGTGGCGGTCAGCCATGCGGCCGACCGTGCCCCATCGGATGCCCTGGTGCCCATGATCCAAGGGCTGCTGCTGATCAACTCGCTGGGCTCGGCGATGGCGCCGATGGCGATCTCGCCCGTCATGACCGAGTTTGGCGAAGCCGGGCTTTTCTGGGCCTTTGCCGTGGTCAACCTGTTGATGGTGGGCTTTTTCCTGTGGCGGCGCGGCAAGCGTCCGGCCGCGGAACACCCTGCCCCGTTCACCGCCTCCACCACCTTCTCGCCTACCGGCGCTGAACTGCGGGTTACCGAGGACCTGATGCATGCTGCGCAGGAGCATCCTCCGATGGAAACGGCCGAACCCAAGCCATCGCATCATGGCGAGGCCTGTTGAGGTAAGCGTGCCGTAAACGACCATCCGTCGCCCTCATGGCACCTCTTGTGCAGGTCTTTGCCAAAGCAATGACAGATTCCATGCACAGGAGCTTCGCCATGATTCGCATCCGTAGCCTTTCGCTGTCCGTTGCTTTCGCCTTGGCCACCCTGGCCGGTACCAGTCAGGCCGCTACTGACACCACCAACACCGACATGCACCCGAAAACCGACCAGATGGGCGGCAAGACCGCAGGTGAAGGCAGCAGCGTGAACACCCCAGGCAGCAGCCGTGACAATGACAGCAGCAATGCCGGCGCAGCAGGTGCCCATGACGGTGCGGCAGGCGGCTCCAACAGCACCGGCGAAGCCACAGGCTCCGGCGCAGGTGCCACCGGTGGGCAAGCTGAAGATCAAGACAGTCACTAAGACCACGGTCTCGTGACCCTCTAACGTAATCATCCCATCGATTACGCTCATAGCATTTTTCCATTGAATGGCCCGCGCAATGTGCAGTAAGCTCGGGCTCATTCACTGGAGAGCAGCATGCAAGCAACCATCCACACACTCGTCCCTGCCACTGGCCGCGCTTCGCGCCCAGTAGCGGCCGTGACCGTGTGCGTGAGTGCACCTGCCTCCTATTACTTCGGGTATTGGTTTAGCCACTAGGCGCCGATACCCCCACGGCGTCCACCTTCGAGGGGCCGCCGAACATGAGAATACTCAAACCCCCGGTCGGCCTCCCGACCGGGGGTTTTGTTTTTTCAGGCCTACACCCAAACCACTCAGAGGACAGATTCATGAAATACGACACCTATTACGTAGCTGGCACCTCCACCTGGCGATTTAGCCACGTCCGCTCGGGCCAGCCTGCCGCCTCCGATCGGTTCTGCACAGGTGGCACTGCCCCAACCACTAGCCAATCACCGATCTGTCGAACACCTCGATAGGGCCGACCGCGCAGGCTCTAGCGCCTGCCGTCCGCCCAAGGAAAACCCCCATGCAAGCATCCAGCCTCGCCCTGCCTCTGACCCAACCTCAAGCTGCCAATACCGCTGTCAGCCGCCGTCTTCCCAGTCCGCACCTGCTCAAACAGCAGATGCCGCTCTCTGCCTCGCTCGCTCATCAAGTCCAGGCGCACCGCCAAGCCATTTGCGACATTCTCGAAGGGCGCGACCACCGCCTGCTGGTGATCGTAGGGCCGTGCTCGCTGCATGATCCGCGCTCGGCGCTGGAATACGCCGATCGCCTGGCCGCGTTGAGCCGCCAGGTCGATGATCGCCTGCTGCTGGTGATGCGTGCCTACGTGGAAAAGCCGCGCACGACAGTGGGCTGGAAGGGCCTGGCCTACGATCCTCACCTCGATGGCAGCGACGACATGCACGCCGGCCTGGCCCTGTCGCGGGGGCTGATGCTGGGCATGATCGAACGGGGCCTGCCGGTCGCGACCGAATTGCTGCAACCCATGGCTGCTGGCTACTTCGACGATGTGCTGGCCTGGGCTGCCATCGGCGCCCGTACCACCGAATCACAGATTCATCGAGAAATGGTCAGCGGGCTGGCGCTGCCGGTGGGCTTCAAGAACGGCACCGATGGCGGCGTGGCTATCGCGACTGACGCCATGCGCAGCGCTGCCCATGCCCACCGGCATTTCGGCATGGATGCCCAGGGCTACCCTGCGATCGTCGAAACCCTGGGCAATGCGCACACTCACCTGGTGCTGCGCGGTGGCCATCAGGGCCCGAACTACGACGCCCACAGCGTCGCCCTGGCCCGCCAGGGGCTCGCCAAAGCGGGTCTGCCTGCGCGCATCATGGTCGATTGCAGCCATGCCAACAGCGGCAAGGACCCGGCCCGGCAACCGGCTGTGTTCAACGAGGTGTTGCAACAGCGGTTGAGTGGCGACGCCTCGATCGTGGGCATGATGATCGAAGGGCACCTGTTCGAGGGTTGTCAGGCGCTCGGCAAAGGGGCGCTGAAATACGGCGTGTCCATCACCGATGGCTGCCTTGGCTGGAGCACCACCGAAACGCTGTTGCACAATGCGGCACGACGTCTGGGTGAGCGGCAGGCCGAACCCTGCGAGACACAACCGGTTGAAGTGCGTTAGGCTTTGCCTCTTTACCCTCCCAAGGAGCAGTACCCCATGGCACGTGCAACCGCCCGTCACATCCTGGTCAACAGCGAAGATAAGTGCAACGAACTCAAGGCCCAGATCGAAGCGGGTGCTGACTTCGGTGAAATCGCCAAGGCCAATTCCACCTGCCCGTCCAGCCGCCAGGGTGGTGACCTGGGCTCGTTCGGTCCAGGCCAGATGGTCAAGGAATTCGATACTGTCGTCTTCAGCGCTCCGGTCAACACCGTACAGGGTCCGGTCAAGACCCAGTTCGGCTACCACCTGCTGGAAGTGACCAGCCGCCAGGACTAAATCCTGCGAAGCAAGCCCGGTAGGAGGGAGTGGCTCAAAGCCGCTGCATTGGCGCCATGCGAAGGTCCCCACGGAACCTTTGATCAGCCGCTCCGCTCCTACGCTCAGCCCATCCCGGGCGATGCCCAATGGCTTTCTTCGTTCCAGTCAGCGCCGGCGCGCTGCTAGGGAGCTTTGCATGACCCTCAAAGGCAAGACAGCAGTGATCACAGGTTCCACCAGCGGCATTGGCCTGGGCATTGCCCATGTGCTGGCGCGAGCGGGGGCCAGCATCGTGCTCAACGGCTTTGGTGATCCTTCACCGGCTATCGCCAGCCTTGAACAGTTAGGGGTGCAGGTGCGGCATCACCCCGCTGACCTTGCCGATGCTGCTCAGATCGAGGCCCTGCTGGCCTTTGCCGAACAGGCATTCGGTGCCGTGGACATCCTGGTCAACAATGCAGGCATCCAGCATGTGGCACCCGTCGAGCATTTTCCGGTGGACAGCTGGGACAAGATCATTGCCTTGAACCTGTCTGCGGTCTTCCACGGCACTCGCCTGGTGTTGCCAGGCATGCGCGCCCGCAACTGGGGGCGCATCATCAACATCGCCTCGGTTCATGGGCTTGTCGGCTCCACAGGCAAAGCTGCGTACGTCGCCGCCAAGCATGGGGTGATTGGCCTGACGAAGGTCGTAGGGCTGGAAACGGCCATGAGCGGCGTGACCTGCAATGCCCTGTGCCCAGGCTGGGTGTTGACGCCGCTGGTGCAGCAGCAGATCGACGCACGTGCAGCAACCGGCATCGATCCCCTGCAGGCACAGCGGGACCTGCTCGCGGAAAAACAGCCTTCGCAGGCGTTCGTAACCCCTGAGCACCTGGGCGAACTCGTGCTGTTTCTGTGCAGCGAGGCTGGCAGCCAGGTACGCGGTGCAGCCTGGAACATGGACGGTGGATGGCTGGCGCAATAAGCCATGCCGATTCGCGCGGCTAGCGGTGCGTCGGGCATAATGCCTGCTTTCTCTCGCTGCATGCACAGGTAGATCATGAAAGCCCAAGCCCGCCATATCCTGGTCAAGACTGCTGACGAAGCCGAAAAGCTCAAGCAGCGCATCGCCAAGGGTGAGGCGTTCGATGTGCTCGCCAGGAAGTTCTCCCTCTGCCCCTCGGGCAAACGTGGCGGTGATCTCGGGGAGATTCGACCTGGGCAGCTGGTCGGTGCGATCGACCAGGTCATCTTCAAGAAGCCCCTGCGCGTGGTGCATGGGCCCGTGAAGAGCAAGTTCGGGTATCACCTAGTGCAGACGTTCTACCGCGACTGAGTCTCTACACTGCCGATTCATGCTCATCACCTAGCAGTTCTGCCAGTTGTCTCCCGCAAGCCTGCCTCTGTAAAAAGTGCCTGAACCCGCGCAATCGACGATGCGCGCTCGCTTCAAACGGAGGCTTTACTATGCGTGTACGACTGATTGTGGGCTCACTGAGTCTGCTGGGCGCAGCCCTGCCATCGGCTCAGGCAGCTTGCACTTTTTCCCCGGGCGCCGGTAACGACACGTATGTCTGCGACAGCGGGTCATCGCCTTCGCTCGTCGATACCGAGGGCGACAACCGCCTGGTGTTTCCGGCGAATGGCACCGGCGCCATCGAAGGCGATGTCACCTTCGGTCCAGGCCGGGACAGCATCGACATGGCCTCCGGCACGATCGCCGGCAACGTCAATCAGGGCGGCGGCATCGATGACTTCGTCATGAGCAGCGGCGTGATCGAGGGCAACGTCAACCAAGGTGACGGACTGGACACCTTCTACATGTCCGGCGGCTGGATCAAGGGCACCTTCGACAGCGGCGACTACGCCGAAATGGATGGCGGGCGGATCGGGAACGTCAACCTGCGCCTGGACAAGAATACCTTCATCATGCGCGGTGGCAGCGTTGACAGGAACGTCATCGCCGCGTTCGACACCGATTACATCGAAGTCTTCGACGGCACTATTGGCGGCAATATCAGTGTCAGCGGTGGCGACGACAGCGTTTTGATTCATGGCGGCAGTGTCGGGGGGGATGTGTTGCTCAGCACGGGTAACGATCGCTTTGTCTGGGATGGCGGGACGATCGGCGGAAAAGTCGATGCCGGGCCGGGCGATGACACTGCGCTGCTATCCGGTCTCAACCCGGAAACGCTGATCATCACGATCGATGGCGGCGAAGGCAACGATGCGCTCACGTTCGATAATAGCCGCGCAGTGGGCGGTGCTCGTTACCTCAATTGGGAGACGGTGGCGTTGACCAATCTCAGCCAGCTGGCGCTCAACGACACCCTGGTGCTTGGAGACGCCGGGACCGGAACCGGCAGGCTCACGCTCGACAGCAACAGCGTCCTTGCCTCCAGCGAGGGTGTGATCACAGCGTTTGGCCCAGGGCAACGCGTATCGGTGAGCAACGCCGGAACGCTCAACCTCACCGAGGGTGGCGATGCCCTGGGCCGTCTTACTCTCCAGGGCGACTATGTCGGCGAAAACGGCCTTATGCGCGTGAACAGCGTACTGGCCGGCGACAATGCGCCCTCCGATCGCCTGGTGGTCAGCGCCGGGTCCATAACGGGGACGACCGGCCTGATCGTCAACAACCTGGGGGGAGCCGGCGCACCGACACCCCAGAACGGTATTCAGGTGGTGGAGGCACGCGACGGTGCCACCAGTACGGCCACCGCCTTCGTGCAAACGCAAACCCTTTCAGCGGGCGCTTACGACTACCGATTGTTCAAAGGCGGCGTCACCGCCGGCAGCGAGAACAACTGGTACCTGCGCTCGACGCTGGTAGCGCCACCGGTGGTAGCCACGCCGGTTGAGCCCGAGGCGCCTGCCGAGCCGGAACCCGAGCAACCGGCTGCTCCGCAGCCGGCGATCACCCCGCCGGTTGCCGCTCCGGCCCCAGGGCAACTGGACTTGCCCGCCCCGATCGCAGGCCACCCGAGCCTGCCGCTGTATCGTCCCGAGGTCGCGGTCTACGCCGCCGCCCCCAGGGGGGCTGCTGTCGTGGTGCGCCAGGCACTGGGCACTTTCCATCAGCGTCAGGGTGACCAGCAGCTGCTGGAGGGTCAGGGCGCATTGCCTGCTGCTTGGGGTCAAGCGTACGGCGGCGCGCTCCGTCAACAGTGGAGCGGTACTGTCAGTCCCAGCCTCGATGGCGACCTGTATGGCTTCAAGGTTGGTCAGGACGTGTACGCTCATGTGAGTGATACCGGCGCCCGTCAACACGCAGGGGTGTACGTGAGCCAGTCTCGCTTGACGGCCGGTGTCAAGGGCTTTGCATTGGCACAGGAGGACCGCAGCGTCGGTGAGCTGCGCCTGGATGGCAAGAGTGCAGGTGCGTACTGGAGCTGGGTAGGTGCAGACGGTGGCTATGTGGATGGCGTTTTGCAATACACCCGTCTGGATGGGCGGGCGCGCTCGGACCGCGGCGACAAGCTGGACCTAGACGGGGACGCCTGGGCCGCTTCGCTGGAAGCCGGCGTACCCATAGCCTTGTCATCGCACTGGGCAGTCGAGCCCCAGGCCCAGGTCATCGCCCAGAAAACCAGGTTCGATACCGCCAGCGATCGTGTTTCGCGCATCGATCATGACGCGCAGGTCGAGCTCACTGGCCGCGTTGGGCTACGCTTCGAGGGGCGATTCAAGCCCAACGGCACCCGGCTGCTGCAGCCCTACGCGCAAGTGAACCTGTGGCATGGAGACGGCGGGCGGGACACGCTGGTGTTCGACAACACGGACAAGGTAAAGACCGATTACCGCTATACCGCCCTGCAAGCCGAGGCAGGTGTTGCAGCGCAACTCAACACCTCATTGAGCGTGCACGGCGGGGTTCAGTACACGACGCACCTGGACAGCCGTGAACAGGAGGCTAGCGGCGTCAACCTGGGTGTGCGCTGGCAGTTCTGACACGCAAGAGGGGCGCGCGGGTAATACGCGCCCTGGCCTTCTTTAACGCCGGACGACCAACAGCCCTGCTCCAGCGCTTGCCAGCAATGCGGCACTGGTGCGATTGAACAACTTACGCGGCCGCGGCCTTGAGAACCATCGCGACAAATAAGCGCCGACTGCGGCGTAGAGCGCGATAGCTGCCCACTCCAGCAGCAGGAACAGAGCGCCCAGTAGCAGGAACTGTTGACCTACAGGGACGGGGCTGGCGACCGATACGAACTGAGGCAGAAAAGCCGTGAATATCAAGATGGCTTTCGGATTGCCTGCTGCAACCATGAACTCCTGACGCGCCAGACGCCAACTACTGCATGGCGGGTACCCAGCCTCGACGGCCGCGGCCACTGGGGCACGCCACAGTTGCCACGCCAGGTAGAACAGATACCCCGCCCCCACCACCTTTATCGCCAGGAACAGGGTTTCGCTGGTATGCAGGACCACGGCCAGGCCTATGGCCGCAAGGCCTATCATGCCGCTGAAGGCCAGCAGGCGGCCTACCCCTGCAAGGCACGCGGTACGCAAGCCATAGCAACTGGCGTTGTGAAGCGACAACAGGTTGTTGGGGCCTGGTGCCATGTTCAGGGCAAAGCAGGCCGGTATGAAAAGCATCAGGCTGGCAAGGTCCATCTCTCACTCTCCTCTGAATTCACGGGCTGTATCGCAGGTACCGGGCCGCAACGTCAAGGTACAGCCACGCGCCACAACTGTACGGGCGAGCAGCGTCTGTTTAAGCTGCCGGTCATCACAAGGACCCTTCGATGCCCCATTCCACTACCACCCTGTGGCGAGACCCGCGCTTGCCGCAGGTCGAGAGCCGCCGCGCCTGCAACAGCCGAGCCTGCTACAAGCCCCATAGCCATCCGACATTCTCCATCGGTGCCGTGGACGCAGGTTCCAGCCTGTTCACGGGTGCAGGCTGCGGTACCGAGCGGCTCACCCCCGGTACGCTGGTGGCGGTCCCCGCGCACCGGGTCCATGCCTGCAACCCCGAGGCAGACCAGCCCTGGAGCTACCAGATGGTGCATGTCGATGCGAGCTGGCTGGCCGAGCTGCGCACTGAGTCCGGCCTGCCCTGCGGCGCCCCCGAGCAACCGGCGCGTGTCAGCCGGGATGCCGAGGCGTACCGCCGGTTCTGCCAACTCAATGCCGTGCTGTTTTCCGAGGCGACCCCGGTGCAAAAGGAGGCCGAGTTGATCGCTTTTCTGTGCGACATGGATTTCGACACCTTCTCGCCCTTGGCCGCAGCACCCGTCCTTCAAGCCCCGGCGCTGCAGGGCTTGCTGACGGACCTGCGCGAACAGGACCCGGCTCGCCTGAGCGTGGAGTCACTTGCCCGTGAGGCCGGCCTTGGCCGTTATCAATTGATTCGCGCGTTCCGCGCTGCCACAGGCCTGACTCCGCACGCCTACGTGCTCAACGCCAGGATCAACCAGAGTCGTCGACTGCTCCGGCAGGGTCACCGATTGGTGCAAGTCGCCCACGACCTGGGATTCGCTGATCAAAGCCATTTCCAGCGGGTATTCAAGGCGCATGTCGGGATCACACCCGGGCTATACCTCAAGGGTCAGACCACGAAGTAAGGCTGCGCGGTCATCACCTGCAATATTGTTCAATACGCGGGGTGCATGCACCCGCACACTCGGGCACCTGACCTCAAGCGCCGAGTAACCTGCGACCATGCAAGCGTTTATCCTGATTGCCCTCGCCCACTTCCTGGCGCTGCTGTCGCCAGGGCCGGATTTCTTCCTGATTGCCCGAACTGCCATTACCAGCGGCTGGCGCGTGGCCAGCGGTGCATGCCTGGGCATTGCCTTGGGCAACGGGGTATTCATCGTGCTGGCATTCACCGGAGTATCCATACTGCACGAGGGCAGCGTGCTGTTCGACCTGTTGCAACTGGCAGGTGCGGTTTATCTCATCTATCTGGGTATTGCCTTTGTGCGTCATGCCGGCAGTACCAGCGTCTGCGCGACTTCGGGCAGCACATCGCCCACTTGGTGGCGCAACCTGCAGATGGGCCTGCTGTCAGGTCTGCTCAATCCTAAAAATGCCTTGTTTTATGCAAGCCTGGCCAGCCTGATAGCGGGCAGTTCCACGGTGTGGAAGGTGTCGTACGGAGTCTGGATGTTCTGCGCGGTGCTTGCCTGGGACTTGCTGGTCGCCGTCGGCATAGGCCACCCGCGGGTGCTGCGGCGATTCAGCGCTGCCCTGCCCTTGCTCGAACGGTTGTCGGGCCTCGTGTTGCTGCTGCTCGGCATGGGTTTGCTGATCACGCTGGCCTGGCGTTGACCAGCGTCAGCGTACGCAGGTCCATCAGACTGAAATGCCCACTGGTCCATCCCCCGGTATCCAGATGCCACACATTGCCCAGTTGCCTGACAGACTGGACGGTGGTATGGCCGACCAGCAGGGCACGCAGCCCATTTATGGGCGTGGTATCGCCCTGCTTCAAACGTCGCCTTGACCACAGGCAGGTCTCAAGCGCGTCTGGATCATCGCCCAGTTCGAGCCAGGTACGCAGGGTCGACCAGTCATCGAACGGGCTGTCGGCATGCAGCAGGCCCACCGGGCCGCTTGCCGACTCAACCTGCAAGGCGATCGGCATCTGTTCGAAACGCTCGACGATGCGCAGCTGTTCAGCGGCCGCTGAATCGATGAACCATCCACCCCCGGCCGCACGGTACATGGCCAGGTCCAGCCGGCCGCCCCGCACCAGGTTGATCGCCAGCGACTCGTGGTTGCCCTGGACCGCGTAAAACCATGGCTGCTCCAGCCAGTGCAGGGCTGCCCGGCTCATTGGGCCGCGATCAACCAGGTCGCCAACGCTGAACAGCCGATCCTTGCCCGTATTGAAACCAACGGCGTCCAGGCTTTGCTGCAACCGGTCGAAATGGCCGTGTATGTCTCCCACGGCCAGGTCTCGACCCAGAACATTGGCGCCAACAACCTGGAAACGCTGCATGACCTGATTCCTTTGCAAGTAGGCAAACACGCTAGGCCCTTGCCTGGACAGCATGGCACAAGCGTCTGGTCGGGAGTATGCTCGGCGATCACGTACCAGGGAAGGAAGTGTCATGAAGCTGTGCGCTGCGCAACTGGGTTCACTCAAGGGCGATGTGGCTGCTAACGTCAGGCGTCATCTGGCCTGCATCGAAAAGGCCGCGAACGTGGGCGCTGCCGTGATCGTCTTTCCCGAGTTGTCGTTGACCGGTTACGAAGCCAGCATTGCCCGTCAGGCTGCGCTGCCCCTGGGCTCCCCACATCTGGACCCGCTGCAAGCGGCAAGTGACCGCCTGGGCATCATCGTTGCGGCGGGATTACCATTGCTAACCCCGAAGGGCATCCAGATCGGCATGCCGATCTTTACCCCGAGCGCCCCGCGCCAAGCCTATGCTAAACAGCGCCTGCACGAAGATGAACTGCCCTACTTCCATGCTGGGGGGAGCACCTCGCTGATCCAGGCGGCGCAGCACCGAATCGCGCCGGCCATCTGCTATGAATCCATGTTCATGGCCCACGCTGCATCGGCCAAAGAACGAGGGGCAGACATCTATCTGGTCAGTGTGGCCAAGACGGCAAAAGGCGTAGGGGAAGGACACGCGCATTATCCACAGGTGGCGCGAGAACTGGGCTTGATCGTGCTGATGGCCAACTGCGTTGGACCTGCCGACCATTTCGTGGCGGCCGGTGGTTCTGCGGCATGGGACAGTGAGGGGCGCTTGCTGGGTTGCCTGGACCCTCACAGCGAAGGCATGCTGCTATTGGACACCGAGGCTGGCACTGCCAGCATCATGCCGATGGACGCGCCAGCGTGATCTACCTGGTAATGGCTCTGGCGAGCTACGGGCTAAGCTACTACGTGGTCGGATTGCTACTCGATGGCCAGGTGGCTGACATCGCCGAGGGTATGCGCCATCGCACCGATGCCCCGACCCCAGGTCAATACCTGCGCGCCGTTGAGCAACGGTGGCGCCGGGTTCGCTGGGAGTACTCGCTCATGGTAGGTACGGTCCTGACGGCGACATCGTGCGCCGGCGTTTATTGGCTAGGCTGAAGCTGCAAGTCCAATGGCAACGTTTGCCGGCCTTCTAGGGCCAGTAGCAACTGCTTGGCTGCCAGCCCACCGGCAAAGCCGGTAAGCCCGCCGCTAGCCCCTATGACGCGATGACAGGGTGCGATGATCGAAATCGGATTGCGCCCATTGGCAGCCCCCACCGCCCGCACCGCACTGGGGTTGCCGATTTGCTGGGCGATCTGACCGTACGTGCGGGTTTCACCGAAGGGGATGCTCAGCAACGCGTCCCACACCTGACGCTGGAACGCCGTTCCAGTGAATGCCAAGGCCAGATCGAAACGACGACGTTTACCGGCAAAGTATTCGCCCAGTTGATGTGCGGTTTCGATCAGAACAGGGCAGCGGTCGTCACGCTGCAGCGGGCCAAGGCGTACCCTGTTCTCTCGTTCATGCTCCCACAGCACGGCGATCAGCCTTTGATCCTGAGAGACGAGGGTCAGCGTGCCAACTGGCGATGGCATGAGGGTGTACAAGCTGGGCATATCGCGACTCGGGATTCAAAGGGCAGCTTGCGACGGGGTGCTTATGACAAAGCGACTAACCGTAATGGAACTGAATTACTGCAAATTAACACCGGTCAACACTTGTGAACGCTGCAAGAAACTGACGAGGTGAATCATGACTATCGAAGCTGAGACGCTCGCACAACTCGCACAAGCCCTGAAGGCACAAGGGGCCAGGTTGATCGCTGACCTGACGTTCATCCGCGCGCCTTACCGGTGCGGCAAGCGCTGGGTATGCAATGTAGTACGCCGTAAAACCGCACGCAAGCCTGCACTGCTCCAATGAACGGCGGGCGAAACCACCACACACTTCAATAGGCGAAGGACCGCCCTTTTTCCTGCAATCACCTACGTAAGCAAACCCGCCTACCGCTGGTGTCAATCAAGGCATTCGCGTGCCGCCACCCTTAGCTTGTCGCCCGACAGAAAGCTGCCTTTGTAGAACGTTGCACGGCTACCCTCGCCCGATTCGATCACCTCCAACACATCATCGGTCGTCACTGCACTTGGCGCTGTCATGCGTACGCCATGGGGTATGGATTTCTGCGTTGAATTGGGTGCCAGTACCTGCCACTGCGGCATGACGCAGGCTGCATATTGCTGGGGCGTTTTGGATGTGAGTTTGCTGGCAGTGGGCTTGCCGGGTGAAGCGCAGCCCACAAGCGCTACGCACAGCGCCGGCACGACATAAAGGTAGTTAGGCATTTCATTGGCCTCGATCAGTCGCGGGCATTTTAGCAAGCAGAGCAGGAACGAGTAATGGACCATCGTCGAATGCTGGAAACATCGCGGTTGCCCTTTATTGAACTACCTGCGGAACGAATGCAGCCTGTGTTGTTTCTGATGAGCAATCATGCACAGCCACGGTGATGTGGCACTGTTTGACTGATCTAATTTGGCTATTCGTGGAGTCCTACATGGTGTGGTGGCTTGAAGTGCTTGCACAGTTTGCAACATCGACTGGTCTGGCCATGGTGTGCATCCTGGTGTTCTGGACCTATGGATTGGCGTTCGGCAGGCTTTACATGAAGCTGCTCGCTTGTCTGCTGGCCAGTGTTCTACTGATGGTCGCTGCATTCCCGCACGGGGTGAATTTTGCTACAGGGCTGGGCGCATCAGTGGGCAACAGACACTCACTGTCGTTGTTCCTGGCTGACGCCACCGGGGTTATCGCTGCGGTTCTGATCGCATCTTTTTTCTTCAATCCGGAACGCTTGATAGAGTAGCCGGCGCTGCGCACGCTGTCGCCTGATAGTTCTGCCAGTAGCATGGGCAGGTAGAGACTGGCAATGTCATCAGGCCAATCCCGGCACAAGAACGCCTTACCTAAGGATGCCGAACCATGAAAGAGCCGTCCAAACAAACGCGGTTGTTTTACCAGAGCAATAAGCTGGTGACCCTTGTAAGCCCCGAGCAGCGTCAGCAGATTTTTCGCACCCCTGATACAGCGCTTGCAGAAGCCCGTGCTGATGGCGGCCCTGCCCTACTGGGCACGGACGCTCAAGGATCGGTGCTGATGGTGCAATCCGAAGACCAGGCACCGTCCTGATAGGGCGCGCGGCCAGGTGAAGATACAGAGTGCGTCCAGGCGCTTCATCGCCCTGCGCCGTTGCCGCAAGCGTCGCCAGGCGCAGCGGACGCGAACATGCTAACGTTGACTCATCTTCCAGCGAGTCAACGTTTTCATGGAATCACTCGATTGCATCAAATCGGATTTGGTCAAAACCGCAGATCATCTAGAAGCGCTTGGCAAAGCCCTAAATGGTCATGCGCGCTTCATACAGACGCGGGGTGCCCATCCTGATCAGATTGACGTGGACGCACACATTGAAGCCCTTGCACAGGTAACCGAAGCCCTGCGCGAGGTAGCAACCAAGATGCAGAGCTCGCTTTGCCCTACGGTGCCTAACAGATAACGCATTGTGTTCGATCCCCACGTACTGAAGATCGCCTCAACGAAACCTGAGCTTGACCACCTTGCTCAAAGCCCACCCGCTGAACACGTAGAACAGGTCCAAGTACAAGCGGCCGGCATAATTGGGCATTGGGTGGTTATCGATGAGCTGCTCAGGGCCGGGGGTAGGCGGCATGAGCACATAGAAGGCATTCGGGATCAGAGCCAAGGCGATCAGCAGCAAGTAGGTTGCCCTTCTGATCCATTGCGCGCGTGGTGAAGGCTTGGCTGACCATTTGACGCCGTAGTACGCGATCAGCCCTGCTACGGGCAATATCCAGAAATGTGTTGGGATACCAATGAACATTTCAGCTACAGCACTTCTTGTTTCCACGCACATTCCTCCGATTTAATAAGCGAAGTATTGCGGTTGGGTTCGTCAAAAGCAAAGCACCCATGACGCCTCTACCCGCCAGGCTGCTACTCGAGCGTACAGTTGGCCTCTTGAGTAAAGGCATCTGTCACTTCCAGAGCGCAGTCACTGCTGCTGGGTTTGCATCCAGCGTGGATGCAAACCCAGTACACGTTCCGTACCCCGCGTAGTAGCGTTCGCCTTTCGACGAACTGCCATGGTCCGTTGCTATTGCCCACGGACCGGGCCACTCACGAACTGGGAAGTCAAATGGAACACGTTCATTCAGTCAGCCAAGACGTCATTGATTCAGCACTCATCGCGTTTTCACGTTTCAAAATTGGTGAAATCAAGGTATTCGATCTTGAAAGTGCAATGAGTTATGAAGCCGGGCAAGCGCTGGCCCGCAGCGGACTGGTGCGATTCTCGATCCACAAGATGCCCTCGGGGCGGTACCGCATCAGTGACGAAGGCGAAAACGCGATTACCGAAGCAGGCCGAGCACGGCTGGCGGTGATCAGGGGCTGAGTCGACGATTGGCTGCGATCGATCACCAAAGATGCAGCGGCACGGGGTGACCCGTGCCGCCTCGCTCCATCAGGTACCCTGACTCCAGTGAGCGGCGATCGCCAATACAACGAAGGCCACCACCGCTTCCACAACGAGGTAGATACCGTAGAAATCTTCTGAAAACATACGCAACTATCCGCTCGAAAAACGACTGTCCACGGCCGGGCGAGCCGGCGCGTAAGTCAGATAAGCAATGACATTCAGAAGTTCACGCCCAGTGAGCACTATCAGGCAACGCCGGGCGGTATCCCATCTTTGTTCTTGTCCTTGAGGCGCGCTTTTTCCTCCTCGGTGGCGTGAGCCGGTACCTCGTCTTTCTTGGGTTCATGCTGCTGATCAGTCATGCTCAAGCTCCTCAACGTGTCATGCGTTAGGCATTGGTCGCGCCCGGCAGTTCAGACGTATCGGCAGCCGTCACGTTCCATGATCACGCTTGGGGATGCCCAGGGAATTGCACGAAGCTACTTCACGGGCCTTCATGACGCCCCAGGCCAATGCCCGGGACATGGACTCCTTCGTGCGGTCGTCGAACGCCTCCTCATAGACAGGCATGCCGCCCGGGGCATAAACACCGATGAACAATTGAACCCGGCCGTTTCGCGACAAGCGAACCTGAACGTTGATCGACGTTCTGTCGATCAACGTCTCTTCGTGCGCGCGGTGGTGCAACGTAGGGTCAGCCCAGGACCAGAACACACTGCCGCGCATCCGCATCGCGCCTCCTAATACTTTAGTCTAATGGCCACTACGGGGGACATTAGCTGCCCGCCGCTTGGGCTACTAGCAAAATATGGCATCGAGTGTTATCGATCAGACGAGCGGAAAACGTCAGTGCCATAATGTAAAAACTCGGTCGGGCAACGGCCACAGTCACACGCTCAACGGCAAGCCATCAGGTATGCTAACGCTCCCGAACGCCAGCAAGGACTCCACGCGTGCCTAGACTCAACGACGAAGGCCTAGTGCAGATCATCCTCGAGAACCGGGTAAACAGAGCCTTACTCGAAATTCTTCCGAGTCTTGATATTCCACGCACCTTATTGGTAGCAGGTGCTTTATTTCAGACGTACTGGAACCACCGTTGCGCACGCCCTGCCGAATGGGGCATCAAGGATTATGACATTGCCTACTACGACCCCGACCTGTCCTGGGAGGCAGAAGACCGGGTCATTCAGCAGGTACAGGAGGCCTCCGCGCACTTGGGCGTCAACGTCGAGATCCGGAATCAGGCCCGCGTGCACCTGTGGTACGAGCATAAGTTCGGTGGCACTTACCCTCCATTGAAACGGGTGACGGACGGAATAGATCGCTATTTGATACGTTCAACTTGTCTCGGCCTCGACACCCCCACATGCAGGCTTTACAGCACCTACGGCTTAGGGGACTTGGAGAACGACAGACTCAGTATCAATGAGCTCAATCCCCGCCCCGATTTATTCCGGCAAAAAGCCGCCAGCTATCAGGCGCGGTGGCCGTGGCTCCAATTGGTTGAGTGAGTCAGCCACAAAGGCCATATCATCACTTGCTCAGGTATCAAACTCTCCTAAGGAAAGGAAATGGCACTGACAAGCCACATTACGCCCTACGACACCGAGTGGCCCGCTCGCTTCAAAGCAGACAAACCGTCCATCGCTTCAGCGTTTGGCGAGGAACTGATGGCCATCTACCACGTGGGTAGTACTGCGGTACCTGGGCTCGCTGCAAAACCCGAGATCGATGTACTAGTTGAGGTTCACAATTACCATTGCGCCTCTGCACGGGATCGCGTACTTATCGATCTGGGATACAGACGTGGGAGTGATCTATCGCCTGATCATCATTTCTACCGACGTACAATAGCAATGTTGTCCCAACGCAAACACGCGATCAGGGAGGTCGCAATATGAATAAAAGCCTGCTGATCGGGCTGGTGGCGATCCTACTTTCGGGATGCAATCATTATTTCAACAGCCCTTATGGCAGTCGCTGGGATCAGCGAAACATCCCCTGCGACGCCACACCACCCAACCAGCCTGGGTGCTATGACAATGTGCATCAAGAGGGGCTTCTCAACAGGCTTTTCGAAAAGGACTAGTCATGCCTACTTTCTTGACTCGCTTGTTGAACCGCAAAGATAAGCCAGGGCAGGCTGGACTCAAGCGTTCAACCGACTCCAGCCAGATCAGCTCTGCCGGCTCCGTTCCCTTCACGAACCACGACGAGCCAGCGCCCATTACCTGCTCGGGGCGACACTATGACGGCCATCACGTCAGCAACAGCGACCTATCGAGTGATAGCCATTCTGCCGACAGCGGATCGAGCTCCAGCAGTTGCGACTGACCACCCGTCACCGTCTGGGTAACCAGGTCGCGATCAGCCATATCACACCTGTCGCGAGCACCCACGGCCATCTGCTTGCCGGATTCATTGCCATACCGACCAGCCCGATAACGATCAATGATGCCCCAGCCCACCGCTTGCGTGCTGGTGTAAACCATCTCTGAAAACGCTTATGCCTGTGCTGCACGTTATCACCACCCACCTTGCACTTTGACGAACGCAGTCTCAGCCGTCGCGCTGAGTCAACGCGCCTTGTATCTGCATGAGTTGACGTGTACCGGAACTCTGCGGCCATCTGCATGCGTGTCCCGTTTATAGGCAGGTCAGGGAACAGCACCGCCCGCCTGCTTCATTTCCTGCAAGGCCATCCGCCTGTGCTGCAGCGCTGACTGATCTTCGATCCTACGCACCGCCAGTGTTCTCAATACCTCATAAGCAAGCGCGTTACAGGCAGGCTCCGATACGCCATCCCCATGCTTGATGTCGATAGCCGCTTGCCGGCGCTCAATCTCCATCCTTGCGGGGTCATACTGAAATGCTGCAGCACGCTCTTGAAGCATCACACTATTGGCAGCAGCCAGGTCGACATCCAGCATTCCGGTGATCGCGCACTGCTCCCCGGTAATGGATGACAGCGCAAAGCCCTTGTACTGAGCCTCCTCCATCACTGGCCGTGCAGGTTGCGCAGTACAGCTTGAAAGCATGACAGTGGCCATAAGTAGGCATTGATAGTTTTTCATCAGGTCCTGTCAGGTCTAATAAAGATGATGAGCCATGCATTACAATCGGCCTCGTCAAATCCGCGCTCAAGGCACTGCACGCTCGGCCGCGATACTGATGACGCGTAGGCTTCCTATCACTCCTACAGCGCCCCTTTCCAACTATTAACTGTCAAGGATGATGCCATGATCATTCGCCAGGCTACTAATGTCGACCATCCGCAGCTGCTGGACATTTGGCTGCGCGCTGTGCGCGCTACCCACCATTTCTTGCAGCAAGCTGATATTGAGGCATTGCTTGTTCAACTGCGCGATGTCTACCTGCCCGCTGTCGAATTATGGATTGCGGAAGAGCCCAAGGACGGTCCGCTTGGGTTCATCGGGCTTAATGAAAGCCACGTAGAAATGCTGTTTATCGAACCCGATCGGCGAGGTGAAGGCATCGGCCGCGCGCTATTGGATCATGCCCGCAGTTCGCGCGGTCAAATGAGTGTTGATGTGAATGAGCAAAATCCGGAAGCGGTTGGGTTCTATCTGCATCATGGTTTTATCCAAACAGGCCGCTCCCCTCTGGATGGCGAGGGTCGCCCCTTCCCCTTGCTGCACCTGAGCTTGCCTGGCTAGCACTGCAGTCAGGGAGCGCTCTGTTTCGCTCGTTGGTCAGGACGAAAAGCTCATCGGACCCCAACTGCTCACCTAGAGAGGCAGAGAAATGATCGACCATCTTGATCACCTCGTTTTGACAACCATCGATGTCGAGGCATGCAAGGATTTCTACACCCGCATCATGGGCATGAAGCTGGAAAACTTCGGTGCTGGGCGCTTGGCTATGCGCTTCGGTGAGCAAAAGATCAACGTGCACGTGCGCGGCCACGAATTCGAACCCAAAGCTCACTTGCCGGTACCGGGCGCACTGGACCTGTGCTTCATCGCCTCGGTCAGCCTTGAGGAAGTCGTGGCCCATCTGAAAGTACAGCAGTGGCCAATCATTGAAGGCCCCGTTCAACGTACCGGCGCCACAGGACCTATCCGATCCATTTATGTGCGCGACCCGGACCTCAACTTGATAGAGATATCGGAGCGGCTCTAGTCGGTTTCGCAAAGCAGAACGTGGAAATCCAGGCAGGCCTGGATTGGTCTCAAGAAATTGAGCAGGCTATCGGGGGCTGCCGGTGGCTGCCCCAAATGATCAGGAAAAGAGCTTGAACGCTACCCAGCTCGTCGCCAGGGCGAACACTGCGCCCGCAGCAGCCGACAGAAAGATGCTGCGCGCCTGGTGCTGCGTGCCCTCGCGGACCTCGCTGCCCAGCTGTGCCAGGTTCTCTTTCATCTGCTTGATAACTTGATCATGGCTCATGGTCGTCCTCGCTTGGGATGCCAGGTCACGCCTGTCGCAAGACCCTATGGCGCTAGTGTCGACCGAATCGGCGTAAAGCTCAAGACCGCTCGGCGCAAGCCTGTTTTCTCAGTGGGCAGGCTAGAGTTTTTGAATGAAGGCAGCAGCGGTAACGATGACGGTGACTAGCCCTCCCACCGCGACAAATGGGTAAAACAGCGTCTCGCGCTTCATTTTGTTGGCCTCGGCGATCAATTTTCGCGCCTCGGCAGTGAGCTTGTGAATCTCAGCCTGAAGCTTCTCAAGCTCCAGCTCCTCCTTTTCGGTCATTGGTCGTCCTTCCGTGCCTCGAGCCGCACCCCGTCGTGCGTCCTGTGTGCTGCATTATGTGCGCTTAAGTGAGGTAATGCAGCATGCCGCTGTTTTGCAGCTCGGCAGCTTTTCCGACGTCATGAGATTCCACACGGCCCCTGGGGCGGCCGCCGTCAGCGGCGGCACTTCGCTGCATGACATCCAGGTTGACGCACCAGCAAGACCCCTTGATAGTCCAGCCGAACAAAGGTGGGCTGTGGATCGACGAGGCAAGTGTTACAATCCGCCACTTCAAATCAGCGCCCAAGGCGCTGAACATCCGTGACCGCCGGCAGTACGACACCCGCCACACCTACGCAACCATGTGCTTGATGCCTGGGATGAACCCTACGTTCATTGCAAACCAGCTCGGCCATAGCGTTGAGATGTTGCTCTCGACCTAAGCGAAATGGATCAGCTCCTCCTCGGACTGGAGGGAGCTGGAGAAGCTGCCGCCCCGCGTCAGATTGGCCCATGCCTGGTCCAACCGTGACGCAAGGGGCTAAATACACCTCTGGAACCCCCGCAGGACAAGCACTTGATCTCCACAGCAAACATCACCATGCAATTCGGCTCCAAGCCGCTGTTCGAAAACGTTTCGGTCAAATTCAACAACGGCAACCGCTATGGCCTGATCGGCGCCAATGGCTGCGGCAAGTCGACCTTCATGAAGATCCTGGGCGGCGACCTGGAGCCTTCTGGCGGCCAGGTGATGCTCGAGCCGAACACGCGCCTGGGCAAGCTGCGCCAGGACCAGTTCGCCTACGAAGAATTCACCGTGATCGATACCGTGATCATGGGCCACGGGCATCTCTGGAAGGTCAAGGCCGAGCGTGACCGTATCTATTCGCTGCCTGAAATGTCCGAAGAAGACGGCATGGCTGTCGCCGAGCTGGAAACCGAGTTCGCCGAAATGGATGGCTATACCGCCGAGTCGCGCGCAGGCGAATTGCTGCTGGGCCTGGGTATCCCCCTGGAGCAGCATTTCGGCCCCATGAGCGAAGTGGCGCCAGGCTGGAAACTGCGCGTGCTACTGGCCCAGGCGTTGTTCTCCGACCCGGACGTACTGCTGCTCGACGAGCCGACCAACCACCTGGACATCAACACCATTCGCTGGTTGGAAACCGTGCTCACCGCGCGTAACAGCACCATGGTGATCATTTCCCACGACCGCCACTTCCTCAACAGCGTGTGCACCCACATGGCTGACCTGGACTACGGTGAGCTGCGCCTGTTCCCCGGCAACTACGACGAGTACATGACCGCCGCCACCCAGGCCCGCGAGCAGTTGCTGTCGGACAACGCCAAGAAGAAAGCCCAGATCGCCGAACTGCAAACCTTCGTCAGCCGCTTCTCGGCCAACGCTTCCAAGGCCAAGCAAGCCACCTCGCGGGCCAAGCAGATCGACAAGATCCAGCTGGCCGAGGTCAAGCCGTCGAGCCGGGTCAGCCCGTTCATCCGCTTTGAGCAGACCAAGAAACTGCACCGCCAGGCTGTGACGGTCGAAAAAATGGCCAAGGCCTTCGACGACAAGGTGCTGTTCAAGGACCTCGGCTTCACCGTCGAAGCCGGAGAGCGCGTCGCGATCATCGGGCCCAACGGCATCGGCAAGACCACCTTGCTGCGTACGCTCGTGGGCGAGATGACCCCGGACAAGGGCGAAGTCAAATGGACCGACAGCGCGGAAGTGGGCTACTACGCCCAGGACCACGCCCATGATTTCGAAGACGACATGACCCTGTTCGACTGGATGGGCCAGTGGACATCGGGTGAGCAGGTGATCCGCGGCACGCTGGGGCGCATGCTGTTCTCCAACGATGAAATCCTCAAGTCGGTCAAGGTCATCTCCGGTGGCGAACAGGGCCGCATGCTGTTCGGCAAGCTGATTCTGCAAAAGCCCAACGTGTTGGTCATGGACGAACCGACCAACCACCTGGACATGGAATCGATCGAAGCGTTGAACCTGGCACTGGAAAACTATCCAGGCACCCTGCTCTTCGTCAGCCACGACCGTGAATTCGTCTCCTCGCTTGCGACCCGCATCATCGAGCTGTCAGCCGATGGCGTGGTGGACTTCAGCGGCACCTACGACGAATACCTGCGCAGTCAGGGCGTGGTGGCTTGATTCAGCGTAATTGCTGAACGCCTCTGAGGCTGCGGCGCATTGAGCGTCTGCTCGAAGAACGCAGCCGTCTCGCGTTGCAGCGAACGATGGATGTGCCGGCGGTCCACACCCTCGGCATCCTTGCACAGCGCCGGCATGCGCAGGGCCTGCTCGGCGTCGCAATGCGCCATGAACACGAAATGACCGGCGCCTGCCAGCAGGCGGTAGTCAGGTGTGACGGGTAACTTGCGAGCCAGGGCCTGGGCATTGCGATCCACCGCCACGAGCTGGTCCTTGTCGCCGCTGTAGATGAGCACCGGCAGGTGCACATCGACCAGGGCGTGGCGTCCGAACAGCAGGCTCAGTGGCGCCATCAGCATCACTGCGCCGACGCGCGCGTCTGCCTGTGGCGACAGTTCGCTGCGGTCGGCAATCAATACACCGTGGGTTTTGCAGGCATCGTGATCATCCGGTCGCTCGAGGCAATACGCACGCAGGCGATCAAGGTCAGGGCGCGCGCCGGCCAGGATCAAGGCGGTTTCGCCGCCAGCCGAATAGCCAATCAATCCGACTTTCCCGCCATTGAGCCGAGGCCCAAGCAGTGCATCGCTGCGCGCTGCGGTGATAGCGGCGCTGACTTGCAGCGGCCGACCGTACAGATTGCTCAGGGTGCCCAGCCGGCTGGGGTCGCGTGCATTGTCGCCTGGGTGGACCACGGCCACCACTACATACCCTTGCTTGGCCAGTGAGGTTGCCAAATAGTGCAAGGCCAGTGGGCTACCAGTGTTGCCATGCGAGAGCACGAGCAACGGGAAACGCCCTTGGGCCACAGGCGCCTCTTCAGCCACCTCCAGCGCGTAACCGTCGATGTGGCTGGCGCGGGCATGCCCCTTGGCGGGATAGAACGCCAAGGCTTGCATCGGGCGGTTGTCTACCGGGTCGGTCAGGGTCATGTGATGCAGCCCTGCCACCCAGGGCGCAGCATCAGCGGCGCCCATCGGGCCAACGACCATGGCCAGTGCCAGCAAGCAACGAGAAAGGATCATGGGGGCTCTGCGCATCTGCCACTGGATAGCTTGAGCTTAATCGCTGCCCTCCCGTCAAAAATGAAAAACCGATGAAACATCGGCTGCGCCATGGCAGATCCGTTTTGTGTTTGTGCGCGTCATCGAACCCATGGCATATAGGCAGGTCAATCAGACGTCGTCGATCATTCGCAATCGTGGAGAGCCGAGCATGAGCACACCCGCTTACCAACCCCCGAAGGTATGGCGCAACGAGGCGGCCTCGGGGGGCCACTTCGCCAGTATCAACCGGCCGGTCGCCGGGCCTACCCATGACAAGGACCTGCCAGTGGGCGAGCAACCGCTGCAGCTTTATTCGCTGGCAACACCCAATGGCGTCAAGGTCACCATCGCCTTGGAAGAGCTGCTGGAACTTGGCCATGCCGGCGCTGAATACGATGCCTGGCTGATCAGGATTGGCGAGGGTGACCAATTCTCCAGCGGATTCGTACAGGTCAACCCCAACTCGAAGATCCCCGCATTGCTTGACCGCAGCGTCGAGCCGCCGGTGCGGGTATTCGAATCAGGCTCCATCCTGCTGTACCTGGCCGAGAAGTTCGATGCCCTGCTCCCGCAAACGGCCGCCGAGCGCACCGAAGCCCTGAACTGGCTGTTCTGGCAAATGGGCGCGGCGCCGTACTTGGGTGGTGGGTTCGGGCACTTCTACGTCTATGCCCCTGAAAAGATCGAGTACGCGATCAATCGGTTCACCATGGAAGCCAAGCGCCAGCTGGACGTGCTCGACCGCCGTTTGGGCGAGACCACCTACCTTGCCGGCGGCCATTACAGCATCGCCGACATAGCCGTGTGGTCATGGTACGGCCAGCTGGTGCTGGGCAACCTCTACAACGCTGCTGAGTTTCTCGCGGTTCACGAATACCCCAACGTTCAGCGCTGGGCCCAGGCGATCGCTGCACGGCCCGCCGTGCAGCGGGGCACGCGGGTCAACCGGACCTGGGGAGATGAATCCAGCCAGGTACCGGAGCGGCATTCGGCAGCGGACCTGGACTGAACGGCCCGCTGATGTCGGGCGGCCCTCATTGCAGGGCCGCCCAGGCGTCAACTAAGCGTCATCGCTCAATGCCCGCATGCATGCACCCGTTTGCCCGTGCGCACACCTGCGCACGCTTTAACCTTCTTGTACACTCCCCGCATTAGCCTAATGCCGTTCACCTCTAGGGCCGCTGCGCGGCCCCAACGATCCTGGATGAACAGCATTACCGCATTACCCAACCTGCATTTTCTGGTGAACGCATGATCGAGGTAACCGAGGTTTCCATCGCCGAGCTGCGCAGCGCGCTCGAGTCGGGCCGCACGACGGCGGTCGAACTGGTCAAGGCCTACCTGGCCCGCATAGACGCCTATGATGGCGCCGACACCGACACCGCGCTCAATGCCGTGGTAGTCCGCAATCCTGATGCACTGGCCGAGGCCGAGGCCTCCGACGCACGCCGGGCCCGTGGAGAGGTGCTCGGGCCATTGGACGGCATACCCTACACCGCCAAGGACAGCTACCTGGTAAAAGGCCTGACCGCAGCGTCCGGCAGCCCGGCCTTTAAGCATCTGGTAGCCCAACGCGACGCCTTCACCATCGAACGGCTGCGCGGGGCCGGGGCCATCTGCCTGGGCAAGACCAACATGCCGCCCATGGCCAACGGTGGCATGCAGCGCGGCGTCTATGGCCGCGCCGAGAGCCCCTACAATGCGGCATACCTGACCGCGCCCTTTGCTTCAGGCTCTTCCAACGGTGCCGGTACCGCGACAGCTGCGAGCTTCAGCGCTTTTGGTCTGGCCGAGGAAACCTGGTCCAGCGGCCGCGGCCCTGCGTCGAACAATGGCCTGTGCGCCTACACACCCTCACGCGGGGTCATTTCGGTAAGGGGTAACTGGCCCCTCACGCCGACGATGGATGTGGTCGTGCCATTCGCCCGCACCATGCATGACCTGCTGGAAATTCTCGACGTGGTCGTGGCCGATGACCCTGATACCCGCGGTGACCTGTGGCGGCTGCAGCCTTGGGTGTCGATCCCGAAGCCCTCGCAGGTACGCCCAGCCAGCTACCTCGACCTGGCAGCGGGCACCGCCGCCCTGCAAGGCAAAAAGTTTGGCGTACCGCGCATGTACATCAACGCCGATGAGCACGCGGGCACGTCGGAAAAGCCGGGTATCGGCGGACCCACTGGCCAGCGCATCCAGACGCGGGCAAGCGTCATGACGCTCTGGCAGCAAGCTCGCCAAGCCTTGGAAAAGGCCGGTGCGCAGGTTGTGGAAGTCGACTTCCCGCTGGTCTCCAACTGCGAAGGCGACCGCCCCGGCGCCCCCACCGTCTACAACCGTGGCATCGTCAGCAAGGCATTCTTGCACGATGAGCTGTGGGAACTCTCCGGCTGGGCATTCGACGATTTTCTGCGTGCCAACGACGACCCAAATCTGAACCGGCTGGCGGATGTGGACGGCCCGCAAATCTTCCCACACGACCCCGGCACTTTGCCTAACCGTGAGGATGATCTGGCCGCTGGCATGGACGAGTACGTCACCATGGCCAAGCGCGGCTTGAGGACGTGGGATCAGATCGAGACCCTGCCTGACGGCCTGCGTGGCCTTGAACAGACCCGCAAGATCGACCTGGAAGACTGGATGCAAACCCTTGGGCTGGATGCCGTGCTGTTCCCTACCGTGGCCGATGTAGGGCCTGCCGATGCTGATGTGAACCCGGTGTCGGCCGACATCGCCTGGAGCAATGGCGTGTGGGTGGCCAACGGCAACCTGGCCATACGCCACCTGGGCGTGCCCACGGTCACCGTGCCCATGGGCGTGATGAGCGACATTGGTATGCCGGTAGGCCTGACCTTCGCGGGGCGGGCCTACAGCGACAATGCACTGTTGAGCTTTGCCGCAGCGTTCGAAGCCACGGGTTCACGACGGATCACTCCACCACGCACCCCAGCCTTGGGCTGAAAGCACAGGTAAGCGCCAGGCGACTCGCGCAAATCAACATTATGTGTAAATATGCACAAAATGTTGATTTGAAGAGTTCGCATGGCCCTGTTGCCCGAAGATGAACGCCGCTTGACCTTGAGCGTGCTCAAAGCCTCTATCGAGGCCTTGGGCAGCGTCGTCACCCACAACACCGAAATCCTGCTTCACGACCTGGACCAGCCTGAGCGGTCCGTCGTGGCCATCGTCAATGGGCACCTTTCTGGCCGGCAGGTGGGCAGTCCTATCCTGGCTGTGCCGGAGCAGGATCAGGGCCTGCAAGCCTTGATGAAGGCCGCGGCCGATCAGCAAGGCTGTGGGCCCGTTGTGCTGCCCGACTATCCGACCGCCATCAAGGGCCGCACGCTGCGCAGCGCTACCGCGATCTTTCGCGACAGCGCTGGCCACCCCTTCGCCAGCCTTTGCGTCAACACCGATGTCACCGGCCTGGACGCTGCCATGGGCTTTCTACAAAGCTTCGCGCCCATGGGCAACTCGCCCGCAGCGGCAGAGCCCGCCGACATGGAGGCGCTGATGAGCGAGATCATCCAGGCGGCGCTGCATGACACCGGCCAAGGCCGCATGACCCGGCAAGCCAAGATCGAAGCGGTCCGCGTGATGCAGGAACGCGGGCTGTTCATCGTCAAGGGCGGCGTCGAGAAAGCGGCCAACGCCCTCGGCGTGACCCGCTATACCGTCTACAACTACCTCGAACATTTGCGCGGAGCCTCCCAGTGACCTTGCACATCCGTACCCCCCTCATCGAATCACGCCCACTGTCGCTGGCTGCCGATTGCACTGTCTGGCTCAAGCTCGAGGCATTGCAGCCCTGCGGCTCCTTCAAGCTGCGCGGCGTCGCCCACGCCTGTGAGTTCCACCATGCCCGCGGCGCGAAACGGTTCGTGTCTTCGTCAGGCGGCAACGCCGGGCTTGCCGTCGCCTATGTCGGGCGCAAGCTCGGCGTTCCCGTTACCGTGGTCGTGCCCGAGACTACCACCGTGCGTGCCCAGCAATTGCTGCGTCTTGAGCACGCTGAGGTCATCGTCCACGGTCAGTCCTGGCAGGAGGCCAATGCGTTGGCGCTGAGCCTGATGGGTGAGGATGCCGCGTTCATTCACCCGTTCGACGACCCGCTGCTGTGGGAAGGCCATGCCAGCCTGGTCGATGAGGTGGCCGAAGCCGGCATCAAGCCCGATGCGGTTGTGCTTTCGGTGGGCGGCGGGGGTTTGCTGAGCGGCGTCGTGCAGGGGCTACAGCGAAATGGCTGGGCCGATGTGCCGATCCTGGCCGTGGAAACCCATGGCGCAGCCTCCCTGCATGCCGCCATCGAAGCCGGCGAACGGGTGACCTTGGATCGGTTGGATACGATTGCCACCACCTTGGGCGCGAAACAGGTAGCCGAACACGCGTTTCGCTGTACCCAGCGACACCCCGTGCAAAGCCTGCTGGTCAGTGACCGGCAGGCCCTGGAGGCGTGCGAGCGCTTTTTGCTGGATCACCGCCTGCTGGTCGAGCCCGCCTGCGGCGCCGCCTTGGCGGTGGGATATGAGGCCAGCGCGCTGGCAAACTACCGCAATGTACTGGTGATCGTGTGCGGGGGCGCCACGGCTACATTGGCGCAGATCCAGGCATGGCGTGCAGCGCTCGAGGCATGAACCAGCCTGCCGGGAGCGGTCATGAACCGCTCCTCGCATAACCCCGCTGCACTCTGCACGTATAGACACGGCCCATAAAAAAGCCCGTGATACACACGGGCAACTGAGCACCAACGCAATAACCTGTGTTCTCAGCCCTTCTTCAATGCCTGCTCCTTGTGCATGGCCATGTGCCCGGTCTTGTCGCTCTTGACCTCGTACTGTGGCTCCTCTTTTGAGCAATGGCGCTGACGCCCCATGAACTCGACGTCCTGGGTATGCACTTTTTCTACGGTGCCGTGTATGACCCCGGCCTCGGAATTCCAGTGCACCTTGTCACCTTTCTTGAAGGTATTGCTCATCGATTGCTCCTTGTAACCTGCGCGGGAGGATTGAGAGTGTCATCTGTCGTTGTTCTACTGAGCACGCCGAACACGAAAAGATTCAGTCACGGCAACGATGCCCGGACGAAATGCAATTGCACCCTTTCGATCTGCGGCGAGTGAAGGCACAATGCGTGTCCTTTTTTTGGCCGGCCTTGCCGAGGGCCTCTAAATGATCAATACGCCGTACTACCTCATCGACAAGACCAAGCTGCTGAGCAACATGCAGAAGATCGCCTATGTGCGCGAACACTCGGGTGCCAAAGCGCTGCTGGCGCTCAAGTGCTTCGCCACCTGGTCGGTATTCGACCTGATGCAGCAGTACATGGACGGCACCACGTCGTCTTCGCTGTACGAGCTCAAGCTCGGCCGCCAGAAGTTCGCCGGTGAAACCCACGCCTACAGCGTGGCGTGGGCCGACGACGAGGTCCAGGAGATGCTCGAGAACTGCGACAAGATCATCTTCAACTCCATCGGCCAGCTGCAACGTTTCGCCGAGCAGTCCGAAGGCAAGGTCCGGGGTTTGCGCGTCAACCCCCAAGTCAGCAGCTCGGACTATCAGCTGGCCGACCCGGCACGCCCGTTCAGCCGCCTAGGGGAATGGGACCCTGCCAAGATCGAAACCGTGATCGACCAGGTATCGGGGTTCATGTTCCACAACAACTGCGAGAACGGCGACTTCGCCTTGTTCGACCAGATGCTGACCCGCATCGAGGAACGTTTCGGCCACCTGCTGCACAAAGTGAAATGGGTAAGCCTGGGCGGCGGCATCCATTTCACCGGCGAAGGCTATGCGCTGGACGATTTCTGCGCGCGTCTGAAGGCGTTCTCGCAAACCTATGGCGTACAGGTTTACCTGGAGCCAGGTGAAGCCGCGATCACCCAGAGCGCTTCGCTGGAAGTGACGGTGCTGGACACGCTGTACAACGGTAAGCACCTGGCCGTGGTCGACAGCTCGATCGAAGCGCACATGCTCGACCTGCTGATCTACCGCCTCAATGCCAAGATGACGCCCAACGACGGTGAGCACACCTACATGGTATGCGGCAAATCGTGCCTGGCTGGCGATATTTTCGGTGAATACCAGTTCGAACGCCCACTGGCGATCGGCGACCGCCTGTCCTTCGTGGATGCTGCGGGTTACACCATGGTCAAGAAAAACTGGTTCAACGGTTTGAAGATGCCATCCATCGTGGTCAAGCAACTCGACGGCAGCGTCGAGGTGGTACGCGAGTTCGGTTTCGAAGACTACGTTTCCAGCCTGTCGTAAGACAGGCCTCGTCTGTAAGGAGCAACAGGTAAATTGAAGAAGAACGTTCTTATCATTGGTGCAGGAGGTGTCGCCAAGGTGGTGGCCCACAAGTGCGCGCAGCATAACGACGAACTGGGTCGTATTGCCATCGCGTCACGGAACATCTCCAAATGCCAGGCCATCATCGACAGCGTCAAGGCCAAGGGTAGCCTCAAGGTACCCGCCGACATCCAGGCCTTTTCGCTCAATGCCCTCGACGTCGAGGCGACCAAGGCATTGATCCGCGAAACCGAATCGCAAATCGTGATCAATGTCGGCTCTGCATTCCTGAACATGTCGGTGCTGCGTGCATGCATCGATACCGGTGTTGCCTACCTGGATACTGCCATCCACGAAGAGCCGGGCAAGATCTGTGAAACCCCGCCATGGTACGGAAACTACGAGTGGAAACACCTCGAAGAGTGCCAGGCCAAGAACATCACGGCCATTCTCGGTGTCGGTTTCGACCCGGGTGTGGTCAACAGCTACGCAAAGCTTGCGCAGCAGCAGTATTTCGACCGCATTGATTCAATCGACATCCTCGACGTCAATGCAGGCTCGCATGGCAAGTACTTTGCCACCAACTTCGACCCGGAAATCAATTTCCGCGAGTTCACCGGGCAGGTGTGGAGCTGGCAGAACAGCCAGTGGACCAGCAACACCATGTTCGAAGTCAAGCGTACCGATGACCTGCCCGTGGTGGGTTCGCAAAACCTGTACCTCACCGGTCACGATGAAGTGCACTCCATCTCCAAGAACCTGAACGTACCCAACGTCCGGTTCTGGATGAGTTTCGGCGAGCACTACATCAATGTGTTCACGGTCCTGAAAAACCTGGGCCTGCTCAGCGAGCAGCCGGTCAAGACCGCAGAAGGCCTGGAAGTGGTACCGCTGAAAGTAGTCAAGGCCGTGCTGCCTGATCCAGCGTCCCTGGCGCCTGGCTACACCGGCAAGACCTGCATCGGTGACCTGGTCAAGGGCACCAAGGACGGGCAATTGCGTGAAGTGTTCATCTACAACGTGGCTGATCACGCAGAGGCGTACGCCGAAACGGACAGCCAGGGCATTTCCTATACCGCTGGCGTACCACCGGTAGCCGCTGCCTTGCTGGTGGCTCGCGGCGAGTGGGATGCCAAGCGCATGGTCAACGTCGAGGAACTGCCTGCCGAGCCGTTCCTCAAGGCGTTGGACGTGATGGGCCTGCCAACCCGTGTGAAGGACGAAAAAGGTGACCGTCCGTGGGACGCTGAAGCCTGATTCACCCAAGAGGGCGCCTGCGAGGCGCCCTCTTCTTTTATCGACCAACCCACCATGTCTTTCACGATCGCTGAAACCCAGCAGTTGCCCGCGCCATCAACCACTCATCGGATAACCTACGAATTTGCTCGGATATCTCGCCGGGCGGCGTTCAGCACTTGCAATTGACCCTAGCCCTCAATACTGTATGAATATTCAGTACGACAGGTAAGAGTCATGCAACTGATCGCCAAACTGGGCATTCTTGCCGATGCCGCCAAGTACGATGCATCTTGCGCCAGCAGTGGTGCGCCAAAGCGCAGCTCGCGTGGCGGCAACGGTTTGGGCGCTACCAACGGCATGGGCATTTGCCACAGCTACACCCCAGATGGTCGCTGCGTGTCTCTGCTGAAGATTCTGCTTACCAACTTTTGCCTGTACGACTGCCAGTACTGCGTCAACCGACGCTCGAGCAATGTGCCCCGCGCACGGTTCAGCCCTGAAGAGGTGGTGCGCCTGACCCTGGACTTCTACCGACGCAACTGCATCAGTGGCCTGTTTTTGAGCTCGGGCATCATCCGCTCGGCTGACTACACCATGGAGCAGCTGATCAGGGTCGCGCGGTTGCTGCGCGAAGAACATAACTTCCGAGGCTATATCCATCTCAAGACCATTCCGGACGCCGATCCGCTGTTGATCGAAGAAGCAGGCCGTCTGGCCGATCGCTTGAGCGTCAACATCGAACTGCCTACCGACGACAGCCTCAAGCGCCTGGCACCGGAAAAGCAAGCATCGACCATCCGTCAAGCCATGGGCGTGATTCATCAAGGGCAGCAAGCGGTAGCCAACGAGCCTCGCGCCCCGCGCTTCACCCCTGCCGGTCAAAGTACCCAGGTCATCGTCGGGGCTGACAGTACTGACGACAGCACACTGCTGCGCAATGCCGAATCGCTGTACCAGGGGTACGGCCTCAAACGTGTCTACTACTCAGCCTTCAGCCCCATCCCCGACAGCCCTGGCAGCGTGCCACTGGCCGCCCCGCCTCTGCTGCGTGAACACCGCTTGTATCAAGCCGATTTTCTTTTGCGCGGGTACGGGTACAAGGCCGGCGAGCTGTTGGGACAAACTGGCAACCTGGCGCTGGATATCGACCCTAAGCTGGCATGGGCGCTGGCCAATCGCGAAGTGTTCCCGCTGGATGTGAACCGCGCAGAGCCCGCGCTGCTCGCCCGTATTCCAGGCATAGGCCTGCGCAGCGTGCAGCGCCTGGTCGCCTTGCGCCGTGAGCGGCGTATCCGCTATGACGACCTGATCCAGCTGCGTTGTGTGCTGGACAAGGCTCGCCCTTTTATCGTGACCAGTGATTATCGCCCTGCCCAGGCCGACCTTCGCAGCAGCCTGCTGCGTGCCCGCCTGCGTGAACCACAGGCACCGGTCCAAATGGGGCTTTGGGGGTGATAGCGCTCGATTGCGATGACCTGTTCGGCGTCTGGCGGGATCAGGCCAGAGCCTTGCTGAGCCATGGCGTCGATCCGTCACAAGTCACCTGGTCCCAAGGGCCCATGACCGACATGCTGGCCGACACCACCACGCTGCCGGCCGGTACGGGCCCGTTTCGGGCGAAGGTGCCGGCGGCCTTGCTCGGTCAACTGGAGGAAGCGGCACGCTATCACGGCGAGCAGCGGTGGAATCTGTTGTACGAAGTGCTGTGGCGGGTTGCTCACGGCGACCGCACGGCGATGCTGGCCGGTGATCGGCTGGGCAGCGAGCTGCATCGACGCATCAAGCAAGTCAGCCGCGAAGCCCATCACCTGCATGCGTTTTTGCGGTTCGTGCCGCTGCCTGAAGCGTTGGTCGAGCACTTGCAACTGGACTTGGTCGCTTTTCACGAGCCTGCTCACGACATTCTGCAAAGCGCCAGCCCGCATTTTGCCGACAGGCTGGGGCGGCTGCGGTGGCTGATCGCGACGCCACGCGATGGCATCCGCTATGACGGCCGCCGCTTCGACTATCAACGGCAATGCCCCGAACTCTGGCGGCAATGGGCGCAGCACGCAGAAGACCCTGGCGCCGAATTGTGGCGAACCTACTACCGCCACACCTTCAACCCCGCCCGCCTGAACCCCAATGCCCTGCGCCTGCACATGCCTGGCCGCTTCTGGCGCCACTTGCCAGAAGGGATGCTTATCCCTCAACTCGAGGGGCTGGCACGCCAAGGCAAGCAGCGGGACGGCCAGGCCTTGGAAGTCGCAGCCCAGGCTGGCAAGCAGATCAACAAGCCCTCTCTGGACAGTTGACTGTCGAAGCCTGAATAGCGCGCCTGCCACAAACCCCGTGTTGAGCCGAACGTTCCGCGTGCCCTGCCGTCATAACCTGAGCCGGTGCCGACACGCAAAGAGGACGCGAGATGACCCAACCCGACCCGTCATACGTCAAGTGGCTTGAAGAACGCTCCATGCTAAAGGCATCCCAGGAGCGCGCCAGCCTGTACTCCGGGCAAGCGCGACTGTGGCAACAGCCCTACGCCCTGGCCCAGCCGCGCCGGGCGACAGAAATCGCTTCGGTCTGGCTGACGGTCTACCCCGATGCGATCATCGCGCCCGACGGTTGCTCGGTGCTGGGCGCTTTGGCCCATGAAGCGCTATGGAAGCGCCTGTCAGAAATTGGTATTCAAGGTGTCCACACCGGGCCAATCAAGCGTTCCGGCGGTATCAGCGGGCGCGAGCTTACGCCGAGCGTGGACGGCAACTTCGACCGGATCAGCTTCGACATCGACCCGCTCTACGGGACCGAGCAGGAACTGGTGCAGATGAGCCGCATGGCCGCCGCCCACAATGCCGTGACCATCGATGACCTGATCCCGTCGCACACCGGCAAAGGCGCCGACTTCCGCCTGGCCGAGCTGGGGCTGGCGCCCTACCCAGGCCTCTACCACATGGTCGAGATCCGTGAAGAGGATTGGGGGCTGCTTCCTGACGTGCCCGAGGGCCGCGATTCGGTCAACCTGCTCCCCGCTCAGTGCGACGAGCTCAAGGCACGCCACTACATCGTCGGTCAGCTGCAACGGGTGATCTTCTTCGAGCCGGGCGTCAAGGAGACCGACTGGAGCGCCACGGCGCCAATCACGGGCGTGGATGGCAAGACCCGCCGGTGGGTTTACCTGCATTATTTCAAGGACGGTCAACCCTCCCTGAACTGGCTCGACCCGACCTTCACGGCGCAGCAGATGATCATAGGCGATGCCCTGCATGCCCTGGACTGCCTGGGCGCACGTGGTTTGCGCCTGGATGCCAATGGTTTCCTGGGTGTCGAAACACGCGCCAGCGGCACCGCCTGGTCGGAAAGCCACCCCTTGTCGCTGGTCGGTAACCAGTTGATCGGTGGCATGATCCGCAAGGCAGGGGGGTTCAGTTTCCAGGAGCTGAACCTCACCCTCGATGACATCGCCCAGATGTCCAGCGGCGGGGCCGACCTGTCCTACGACTTCATTACCCGACCGGCCTATCAGCACGCGCTGCTGACCGGCGATACCGAATTCCTGCGCTTGATGTTCAAGGAAATGCACGCCTTCGGCATCGACCCAGCCTCGCTGATTCATGCGTTGCAAAACCATGATGAGTTGACGGTCGAGCTGGTGCACTTCTGGACACTGCATGCGCATGACATGTACCTGTACAAGGGCCAGACCTTGCCAGGCAGCATTTTGCGCGAACATATCCGGGAGGAGATCTACGAGCGCCTGTCCGGTGAACATGCACCTTACAACCTGCGGTTTGTCACCAATGGCATCTCTTGCACCACGGCCAGCTTGATCACCGCTGCCTTGGGAATCCGGGAGCTTGATGACATCACCCCCGAGCAGGTTGAATCGATTCAGAAGCTGCATCTGCTGCTGGTGATGTACAACGCCATGCAGCCTGGTGTGGTGGCCATATCCGGTTGGGACCTGGTGGGTGCCCTGCCCTTGCCTGCCGAAGCGGTGGCTGAGCGGATGACCGACGGCGACACACGTTGGATCCACCGCGGCGGTTATGATCTGGCAGGTCTGGACCCAGAGGCCCAGGCCTCAGTGCGCGGTATGCCGCGTGCCCGTGCCTTGTACGGCAGCCTTGATGAACAACTCGAGCGCAGTGACTCGTTCGCCAGCAAGGTCAAAAAGCTGCTCGCGGTTCGCCAGGCATATGGCATCGCCACTAGCCGACAACTGCTGGTGCCCGACGTGACCTCGCCTGGCCTGCTGGTGATGGTGCATGAACTGCCTGCAGGGCGCGGTATCCAGATAACCGCCCTGAACTTCAGCCAGGACGAAATCAGTGAGGAGCTGCAACTGACCGGTTTCACGCCAGGCCCTGTGGTGGACATGATCAACGAAACGGTCGAGGGCGATTTGACCGAGGACGGACGCTTGATGGTTAATCTGGACCCCTATGAGGCGTTGTGCCTGCGCATCGTCAACAGCAGTGGCCACGTCTGAGGTGCGGTGACTTGCATTTGCGGGCGCCTGGGCATAGTTTGCGCAAGTCAACTTACCCGTGCCCAGGAGCAACGCAATGTACACCGGCATCGTCCAGGCCGTCCGCCCTCTGCTTGATGTAGCCCATCACCCTGGCCACAACCAGTTCACCATCGACCTCACCCCGGCACTGCTCGACGATCTGAAGATCGGTGCCAGTGTCAGCGTTGAAGGGACCTGCCTGTCTGTCACCGAGATCGAAGGCACACGCGTTCGCTTCGACGCCATGACGGCAACGCTGGAGCGCACTAACCTGCGTTGCTTGCAGGCCGGCCAAGGAGTGAACATCGAGCGTTCGGCGAAAATGAACGCAGAGGTGGGCGGCCACCTCATGGCTGGCCACATCGCCACCACTGCGGACATCGTAGACATCTCCATCGCTGCCACCGGTGCATACATCAAGTTCCGCATGCCGCCAGAGTGGGCCAAGTACGTCTTTGCCCGCGGCTTCATTGGCGTCAATGGCTGCAGCCTCACCGTCGCCGACATCGAGGACAACGTGGTCACTGTCAACCTCATTCCAGAAACCCTGCGCCAGACCACGTTTACCCGTTATCAGGAAGGCGACTTGCTCAATATCGAAGTCGACCACCACACCATGGTGCTGGTCGATGTCGTTGAGCGCACCATTCGCAATACCCTGGCCCGCGAGCAACGGTAGACCCGAGGACTGCACATGCTACCTGCCGCCGCAGCCACACCTACGTCCAAGCGCCATCGTGTCCACCGGTTACGAGGCCGCGTAGGGCTCGGTCTGGTGGCCGGCCTGTCGGTACTGGCAGGGATGACCGATGCCATCGGTTTGTTGGCCTTGGGCGATTTTGTCTCGTTCATGAGCGGCAACACCACGCGCCTTGCCGTCGCCATCAACGACGTCGATGGCCCGATGATCCTGCGCCTGGCAGGCGCGCTGCTGGGCTTCGTGGCTGGCAATACCTTGGGTGTGGTGCTGGCGCACAAGTGCCGGCGCCGTGCCTGGCCCGTACTGCTGGTGGTAGCGGTGCTGCTTGGGTTTGCGGGGATGATGCCAGCGCCGGATACCTCAATATCCTTGTTGGCCGCCACACTGGCGATGGGGATGATCAATGCCGTGGTTGAGCAGGTCAACGGTCTGCCGATTGGCCTGACCTATGTCACCGGTGCCCTTTCGCGATTTGGCCGTGGCCTGGGCCATTGGATGCTGGGCGCTCGCCGTCATGGCTGGCGGGTGCAACTGGTGCCTTGGCTGGGCATGCTGCTGGGAGCAGCATGTGGCGCTTGGTTGCAGAAACACCTAGGGCTGCAGGCTATGGTCGGCAGTTGCGTGCTGACCTGCCTGCTGACCCTGGTGTCGCTGTTCATCCCTCGTGCCTGGCAGCGAGGCTACATGCCCCGCTGATCAATCGATACGTGGATGCTGCTGCACCAGCAGCTTGCGCTTGGCTTCCAGTTCAGCGATCTGGGTATCGATGTCTTCGATCTTCTGCTCGATATTGTCGTGGTGCTCCTGAAGCAGCTCGCGAGCCTCGTCGATGTCAGACGCTGCTGGCGCCGCCCCACGCAACGGCTTGTTGGCCGTTTCTTTCATGGTCACCCCAGTGATGAAACCAATCACGGCAATCACCATCAGGTAGTAGGCGGGCATGTACAGGTTGCCGGAGCTTTCCACCAGCCAGGCGGCCAGAGTCGGGGTAAGGCCTGCAATCAGCACCGAAATGTTGAAGGCACTGGCCAAGGCGCTGTAGCGGATATGCGTCGGGAACATCGCTGGCAGGGTCGAGGCCATCACGCCAATGAAGAAGTTCAGCAGCACGGCCATCAGCAGCAGGCCGGCGAAGATGAAGCCCAGCACACCGCTGTTGATCAGCATGAAGGCAGGAATTGCCGCCGCAAAAAGGCCGACGCTGCCTAGGATGATGAAGGGTCGACGGCCGAACTTGTCGCTCAGAAGACCGATTATCGGCTGCACGAACAGCATGCCCACCATGATCGCGATGATGATCAGTACACCATGATCTTCGCTGTAATGCAGGTTGTGGGACAGGTAGCTGGGCATGTAGGTGAGCAGCATGTAGTACGTGACGTTGGTCGCGATCACCACGCCAATGCAGGTGATCAGGCTACGCCAGTGCTTGGTCGCCACTTCCTTGAACGACACCTTCGGCCCGGAAGCCAGGCCTTCACGGTCGCCTTGCTCCAGTTTGTCGACATGCTGCTGGAAGGCCGGGGTCTCCTCCAGCGCGTGACGCAAGTACAGACCAATCATACCCAGCGGCAAAGCCAGGAAGAACGGCAGGCGCCAGCCCCATTCAAGGAATTTCTCTTCACCCATCACGGTGGAGATCATCACCACCACGCCGGCGCCCAGGACGAAGCCGGCGATGGAGCCAAAGTCCAACCAGCTGCCCAGGAAACCACGCTTGCGATCAGGTGCATACTCGGCCACGAAGATCGACGCGCCGGTGTACTCACCGCCTACCGAGAAGCCCTGGGCCATCTTGGCCAGCAACAGCAGGATCGGTGCCCATATGCCGATACTGTCATAGGACGGTATCAGGCCAATGGCGAATGTGCTCAAGGACATGATGACGATGGTGGCGGCGAGAATCTTCTGTCGCCCGAAGCGGTCGCCGAGCGCGCCGAAGAACAACCCACCCAGTGGCCGGATCAGGAACGGCACGGAGAAGGTGGCCAGCGCGGCAATCATTTGAACGCTGGGGTCGGCATTGGGGAAGAACACTTTGCCCAGGGCATAGGCGACGAAGCCATAGACGCCGAAGTCGAACCACTCCATCGCGTTGCCCAGCGCAGCGGCGGTAATGGCCTTGCGCATCTTGGCGTCGTCGACGATGGTGATGTCCTTCAGGCCAATCGGCTGAACCCTTTTCTTGCGAGATTTCATTTATTTATCCCTGACGGTGACTGCTCTAAGGGATCAGATACAAAGGGACACTAAATAATTCAGCGCTTAGCGTTTTTTTGTGAAAGCAGGCACAAGGTGGGATGCGAGCTTTGAGGCGCTGGGTCGCTGGGGCGGCTGCGCAGCCCCAGCGACCGCGTTTTCAAATACCTTCCAGCGCCAGGTCCATGGCGAAGTAGGTCAGGATCAAGTCGGCGCCCGCACGCTTGATCGCCCCGATGCTCTCGCGCATGACGCGGCCCTCATCGATGGCGCCAGCCAGTCCACCGAACTTGATCATGGCGTACTCGCCGCTGACCTGGTAGGCCGCCAATGGCAGGCGCGAGGCGTTACGAATGTCGGCAATCACGTCCAGATAGGCACCGGCCGGCTTGACCATGAGCACGTCGGCGCCTTCCTGCTCGTCGAGCAGTGATTCGCGCACCGCCTCGCGGCGGTTCATGGGGTTCATCTGGTAGCTCTTGCGGTCGCCCTTGAGCGCCGTACCGCCCGCTTCGCGGAAAGGCCCATACAACGAAGAGGCGAACTTGGTGGAATAGGCCATGATCGCCGTGTCATGGAAGCCCGCGCCGTCCAATGCGCTGCGTATCGCCTGAACCTGCCCGTCCATGGCCGCCGAAGGCGCGATGAAATCCGCACCTGCCGCTGCGGCGATCACGGCCTGCTTGCCGAGGTTGGCCAAGGTGGCGTCGTTGTCCACGCCGTGGTCATGCAACACGCCGCAGTGGCCGTGGCTGGTGTATTCGCAGAAGCAGGTGTCGGACATCACGACCATTTCCGGCACTGCATCCTTGCAGATCCGCGACATGCGCGCGACCAGGCCGTTTTCATTCCAGGTGTCGCTGCCCACGGCGTCCAGATGGTGGGAGACCCCAAAGGTCATCACCGAACGGATGCCGGCACGGGCGTACCGCTCGATTTCCTGCGCCAACAGCTTCTCGGGGATGCGATTGACGCCAGGCATGCTCTTGATCGGCACGAAGTCATCGATACCCTCCTCCACGAAGATCGGCAGGATCAGATCATCGAGGCGGAACTCGGTCTCCTGAAAGACGCTGCGCAGCGCTTGGCTCTTGCGCAGACGGCGGGGACGGACGGACGGAAAAAGAGTGGACATGACAGCTCCAGAAAGATGAACGGCGTATACCTTAAGCCCGAGCCGCGACACTGGAAAGGCCAAATGACGAGATATTGTCTTGCGTCAAAGGCAATGACCGTCGCGCAGGCCGAAACCTGGCCGGCGCGGCCTGATGTATGGGGTGGGCGCACCGGTAGGTTGGCTGTGTCAGCGCAGCCAGGGCGGGGTCGGCTCTTCAGCCTGCGGTTGCCCTTGCTCGGCCTCGGCTCGCGCTTGGCGGCGGCGGGCATCGTCCAGCCGGGCGGCGTCGATCTCGCGCATGACGCCGGCCACGTCCGCTGCCTGCTCATCTTCAGCGAACAACCCCGTGAGTGGGCTGTCGGGGCGCAATTCGCCGGCTTCGTAGAGGGCCCACATTTCCTGCGCGTAACGGGTGGCTTTCAGCTCAGGGGCAAAGCGTCCAAAATAATGCGCCATGTTCGACACATCGCGCTGCAGCATGCTGAACGCATGGTTGTTGGCCGCAGCGTCCACTGCCTGGGGCAAGTCGATGATCACCGGCCCGTCCGGCCCCAGGAGTACGTTGAATTCCGAGAGGTCGCCATGGACGAGCCCTGAGCAGAGCATCAGTACGATCTGGCTGATCACGAACCCGTGATAATCCCGCGCCTGGTCCGCCTCGAGGTGAACATCGTTCAGCCGGGGCGCAGCATTGCCATCGGCATCGGTTACCAGCTCCATGAGCAGCACGCCATCCTGGAAGTCGTAGGGCTTGGGTACCCTGACGCCTGCCCCAGCCAGCCGGAACAACGCGGCCACCTCGGCGTTCTGCCAGGCATCCTCGGCTTCCTTGCGCCCGTACTTGCTGCCCTTGGCCATGGCCCGGGCCTGACGGCTGTTACGCACCTTGCGCCCTTCCTGATACTCGGCCGCCTGGCGGAAACTGCGCTTGTTGGCTTCCTTGTACACTTTGGCGCAGCGCACCTGGTTGCCACAGCGCACCACGTACACGGCGGCCTCCTTGCCACTCATCAACGGCCTCAGTACCTCGTCGACCAGGCCATCCTCGATCAGGGGTTCGATTCTCTTGGGTGTCTTCATCAGGCTGTGTTCGGGTCCTGGCTGTGATGCGGCCTATCCTCTCACAGCCGAGTCGTACTTGCTTGCCCATGTGCTGCCCATGCCGATAAACAAGCAAGGCCATGCAACAGGCGCCAGATGAATTATTCTTAAATCGCCTGCTGGCCGTTCTTTGGCACAATCAGGCTTTCATCTGGATGTTCGGGATCCCGCATGCCTCGCGTACTCACCATCGAAGACGACGCCGTCACCGGCCAGGAAATCGTCGCTGAACTCAACAGCCATGGCTTGGACGTTGACTGGGCCGACAATGGTCGCGAGGGCCTGGCCAAGGCTATCGCCGGCGGCTATGACCTGATCACCCTTGATCGCATGCTGCCGGAGGTGGACGGGCTGACCATCGTCACCACCCTGCGCAACCTCAAGATCGCCACGCCGATCCTGATGATCAGTGCGCTGTCAGACGTGGATGAACGGGTCCGAGGCCTGCGTGCAGGCGGCGACGACTACCTGACCAAACCGTTCGCCTCGGACGAGATGGCAGCGCGCGTTGAAGTCTTGCTACGCCGTAACAGTGTGCCCATGACGCAGACTCGCCTGCAGGTGGCCGACCTGGAGCTGGACCTCATCACCCATGAAGCCCGACGCGGCGAGCACACGCTCAATTTGCTGCCCACCGAGTACAAACTGCTGGAATACCTGATGCGGCACAGCGGTCAGGTGATTACCCGGATGATGATCTTCGAGGAAGTCTGGGGGTATCACTTCGATCCAGGCACCAACCTCATTGACGTGCACATCGGCCGCCTGCGCAAGAAGATCGACCTGCCTGGCCAGTCGCCGTTGATCCGTACCGTACGGGGCTCCGGTTATGCCATTGCTGAACCCGTCTAAGGGCTGGAGTTCTTCCACGAGCCGGCTGCTGGCGCTCTACAGCTTCCTGTTCGTGGCCTGGAGCAGCATCCTCATGGGGGTGCTGTACTTCGAGGTTTCCAGCTACCTGAACAAACTCACCCGTCATTCGATGCTGCAGCGCCAACACCTGTTCGCGCACATGAGCGGCAAGCAACTGGACGACGCCCTGATCGCGAGCCAAGCCTTCGAAGAACGCAGCTTCGATGCCTATGGCCTGTTCGACGCGCAACTCAACCCGCTGGGCGGCAGCGTGCGTGCCCTGCCCCCTGGGCTGGCGCTGGACGGCAAGATCCACGAGCTCAAGCGCTGCCTGAATGCAGACGACCCGAACATGCCGCGCCATAGCTGCGATGCGGTGGCGATCAAGGTGCAGGATGGCCGCTGGTTGGTGTTGTTCCGGGACAACGGCTCGTTGTTCGTTGTCACACGTATCATCCTCGACGCCTTGCTATGGGGCATTTCGCTGACGCTGATTCCGGGTTTCGCAGGTTGGTACCTGCTCAGGCGCCGGCCACTCAAGCGCATCCGCGCGGTACAGGCTCAGGCCGAGCTGATCGTGGCGGGCGACCTTACCCATCGCTTGCCGCTGTCGGCACGGCGCGATGAGTTGGACATGCTGGCAGACATCGTCAACGCCATGCTCGACCGCATCGAGCGCCTGATGCATGAGGTAAAAGGTGTATGCGACAACATCGCCCACGACCTGCGCACGCCGCTCACGCGGCTGCGCGCGCAGCTGTACCGCATACGCCAGCAAAGCGATGCCGATACCGCCCAGGCCGAGGCACTGGATCAAGCCATTGGTGAAACCGATACGCTGATGGCTCGCTTTCGCGGGCTGTTGCGGATCAGCGAACTGGAAGATCGCCAGCGCCGCGCAGGGTTCACGCAGCTGGCCCCCCGTGACCTGTTGGTGGAACTGCACGATTTCTACCTGCCACTGGCGGAGGACGGTGGCATCCAGTTGACCTTGCACCAACCAGGGCAACTGGCCGCGCTGCATGGCGACCGCGAATTGTTGTTCGAGGCACTGGCCAACCTGGTGGGCAACGCCATCAAGTTTACGCCCGAAGGTGGGCAGGTGCAGATCACAGCTTCCCAAGATGACACTGGCGTGCACCTGGCTGTGGAGGACACAGGACCTGGCATTGCGGAACAGGAGCGTACGGCGGTGCTCAAGCGGTTCTATCGCAGTGACGAGGGGCATCGGCATGCGGGTTTCGGCTTGGGTTTGTCCATCGTGGCGGCGATCGTGGACTTGCATGGGTTTGGGTTGGAGATTGGTGAAAGTCGGTTAGGCGGGGCGAAGTTGGTGTTGCATTGTCCTCTTGCGGGTTTGGTCAAGTAAGCCGAGGCAAGGCTGGCAACCGCTCCGGTGGCACCAGGCCGCTCCTTCTATCGACCAGGACCGCTTTCACCCTGGGAGTTTACTAACAACCAAGGGCGGAGCGAGGCCATTGACTCCGCCACTCGCTAGAGGCACCCCGCCGTCGTCAACTAGCGGTCAGGTACCCGCCGCTGAGCCTCCAACCCATTCAACAAAGCCTCTACCACCGCGGTGGCCGATTCCAGCCCATGGTCATTACCCAGCAACAGGTCGAAGCAGGTCCCCCTGGCCAACTCCATGGCCTTCAGATTGGCGGCGTAGGCGCCACGCAACAGCGTGGACAGGTGCACGAGCGCGTCTTCGAGATCTACGCCCGGACGTACTGAAAACAAAGGCGGATGGCTACTTTCACAGGTAGAGAATGAGGTGGGCGCGGTTGTGAGACTGGCAGGAGGATCAGGTAACCCTTTTGTCATGGTGTTCTCCTTGATTCATCAGGAGCCGCCACGCAACGTGACCAAACGAATGGGTGGCGACTGTACGCGGGTTGGTCAACCGGGAATCAAGGAAACCGGCGCGCACGGAGGCGCCCCACGCACAGCCGCCATGACACGAGACAGCCGCGCACAAAAAAACGCCGACTGATTCGCTGAGCGGCGCTGATGCGCCTTGATGATTGCGGGTGACCAAACCCGGCTGCTGGATTTACAACAGCCCGCGAAGACTAACCCTCTCCCACGGTGCTTTCAAGCCAAGAGCCCCGCTTGTAACACTTGTAATAGCCATAGCGTGGCGCCGATAACGCACCCTTGGCGCCTGATTCGCAGCTACAGTGAACGGCTATGAAGCCTCAAGGCTGGTTCCAACCGACGCGGACTCACATCACCATGGGCACCGGCGCAAAAATGCACGATGCCCCTGCACAATTGTCGATTGTACGAGGCAAATTCGCATGCCAGGATCCAGCGATCATCCAGCGAACTCCAGATTTCACATGGAAAATCAATAACAAGCAGGGAGACCGCAATGACAGCGCTTATTCAGACGCCGGTTACCGAACACATCCTGAGCGAAGTTCGCAACCAGATCGGCCACCTGCGTCTCAACCGCCCCGCCGGGTTGAACGCCCTGACTTTGGACATGGTGCGCAGCTTGCGCAAGCACCTGGACGCCTGGGCTAACGACCCGAACGTACGCGCCATCGTCTTGCGCGGCGAAGGCCCGAAGGGCTTCTGCGCCGGTGGCGACATCCGCTCGCTGCATGACAGCTACAAAGCCGGCGACGACCTGCACGAGGCTTTCTTCGCCGAAGAATATGCCCTGGACTTACTGATACACCGCTACCGCAAGCCCATTTTGGTGCTCATGGACGGCTTCACCCTCGGCGGTGGCATGGGCCTGGCACAGGGCTGCGACCTGCGCGTGGTCACCGAGCGCAGCCGCCTGGGCATGCCAGAGGTAGGCATCGGCTATTTCCCCGATGTAGGGGGCAGCTACTTCCTGTCACGCCTGCCGGGCGAGCTGGGGACCTACCTCGGCGTAACCGGTACACAAGTCCAGGCGGCCGATGCCCTGTATTGCGGCCTGGCCAACTGGTATGTAACGAGCGACAAGATCGAGGCCCTTGATCGGGAGCTGGACCAGTTATCCCTGAGTGACAATCCGCTCAAGGACTTGCAGAACCTGTTGGCGCGCCTGGGCACCCAGACGCTGGAAGGTCCGCCACTTGCCGCGCTCCGTCCAGCGATCGATCATTTCTTCGCCTTGCCCGATATCTCAGCCATCGTCGAGCAGTTGCGCGCCGTCAGCATCGGCGATAGCCATGCCTGGGCCGTGGCCACTGCTGATCTGTTGGAAACCCGATCCCCCCTGGCCATGGCCGTGACGTTGCAGATGTTGCGCCGCGGTCGACAGTTAAGCCTGGAAGACTGCTTCGCAATGGAGTTGCACCTGGATCGCCAGTGGTTCCAGCACGGCGACATCATCGAGGGCGTGCGCGCCTTGATCATCGACAAGGACAAGCAACCGCGGTGGAATCCCCCTACCTTGCAGGGCCTGGAGCGCCAGCGGATCGACCAATTCTTCGAAGGCCTTTGAGCCTGGGAGCAGCAGATGCAAGACGTGGAACTGAGCGAAGAGCAGATCATGATCCGCGACATGGCCCGCGACTTCGCCCGCGGCGAGATCGCGCCCCACGCCCAGGCGTGGGAAAAGGCTGGCTGGATCGATGACGCCGTCGTGCGCAGCATGGGTGAACTTGGCTTGCTGGGCATGGTGGTCCCCGAGGACTTCGGCGGCAGCTATACCGACTACGTGGCCTATGCACTGGCGGTTGAAGAGATTTCAGTCGGGTGTGGCTCCACCGGGGCCTTGATGAGCATCCACAACTCGGTAGGGTGCGGCCCATTGCTGGCCTACGGTAGCCCCGAACAGCAGCAGCAGTGGTTGCCGCGGCTGGCCAGTGGCGAGGTCATTGGCTGCTTCTGCCTGACCGAGCCCCAGGCGGGATCCGAAGCCCATAACCTGCGCACGCGCGCCGAATTGATCGACGGGCAATGGGTGATCAACGGCAGCAAGCAGTTCGTCAGCAATGCCCGTCGCGCCGGGCTGGCCGTCGTGTTCGCCGTGACCGATCCGGAGCTTGGCAAGAAAGGGCTGTCGGCGTTTCTCGTACCTACCGACAACCCCGGCTTCAAGGTCGATCGCACCGAACACAAAATGGGTATTCGCGCCTCCGATACCTGCGCGGTGACGCTCGAGCAATGCCGCATTCCGGCTGCCAACCTGCTGGGCGAGCGCGGTAAGGGGCTGGCGATCGCCCTGTCCAACCTCGAAGGCGGGCGAATCGGCATTGCGGCCCAGGCACTGGGCATCGCCAGGGCTGCCTTCGAAGCGGCGCTGGGCTACGCCCGGGAACGTATTCAGTTCGGCAAGCCAATCCACGAACATCAGAGCATCGCCAACCTGCTGGCCGACATGCAGGTGCAGATCAATGCGGCGCGCTTGCTAATCCTGCACGCCGCGCGCCTGCGCAGCGCTGGCAGACCGTGCCTGTCCGAAGCGTCACAGGCCAAGCTGTTTGCCTCTGAGATGGCCGAGCGGGTGTGCTCGATGGCCATACAGGTCCATGGTGGCTACGGCTACCTTGAGGATTATCCGGTCGAGCGGCATTACCGCGATGCGCGCATCACCCAGATCTATGAAGGGTCGAGCGAAATCCAGCGGATGCTGATCGCACGTGAGCTTAAACACTACGCGCTGTAAGGCCCGGCCTTCCTGGCCAGGCTTGGACGGGCGGCGGGGCTTGTGCCCCGCGGCCGTCAGCGGCAATAACGGGGGTCTTCGACCACCCGGGCGTGGGCGGCGAAAATCGGCGGCAGCCGCTCTTTGAGGTAGTCGATCCAGGTTCGGACCTTGGCGTCCAGGTAATGCCGCGAGGGGTAAATCGCATACAAGGCGTTTTCCCGCAGCCGGTAGTCCGCCAGCACCCGGCACAGGCGCCCTTGCTCCATGGCCAGGCTGGCGGTGTAGAACGGCAACAGGCCGATACCCATGCCCAGCTCGCTGGCGACCAGCATGGCGTCCGCCACGTTGGTCATGAAGCTGTCCTGGGGTGCGATGACGCAATCGCCACCTGCCTGCGGGAACACCCAGTCACCCTCGTACAGCGGGTAGGCCATGCGCAGGCAGCGATGCTGGTGCAGGTCGTCGGGGCGTGCAGGCACGCCTTTTTCATGCAGATAACCGGGCGCGGCACAGGCGATGCTGAAAATCGCGCCCAGGGGCACGGCAATCAGCTGTGAGTCTGGCAATGCCTGGTCGACGGTGATGACCACATCATGCCCTTCAGCAAGTGGGTCGGGGTTGCGCTGGGACAGCGTCAGCTCGATGACCACTTCGGGACAAAGCGCGTTGTAGCCTGCCACCAATGGCATCAACAGCAACCCAAGCCCATGGGGACAATGCACGCGCAGCCGGCCACGGGGCGTGAGGTGAGCACCACGTGCCTCCCCCACTGCCTCGTCGGTCAATAGCAGTATCTGCCGTGCGCGCTCAAGAAAACGCTCCCCCGCCTCGCTCATGCGCAAGCGTCGGGTGGTGCGGTGCAACAATCGGGTTTGCAGCTGATTCTCCAGCTCCGCCACGATGCGCGAGACCTGCGCGGCAGAGATGTCCAGCGCGTTGGCCGCCGCGGCGAAGCTGCCGCACTCCACCACCCGGACGAAGGTACGCATGGCCTGCAGCATGTCCATGAAAGCTAGTCCTCGAGGTGGGGGCGTTCGGCCAGCAGACGAGTGATCCAGTCCACCTGTTGTTCGAAGTCGGCGACCTTGGCCGGCGGCACTGCGACGCGGGCCTGGGCGAAATTGGCAAGGGTTTGCTTTTTTTGCCCGAGCATGCGCTGCCACTTCACGTGAAATGCCTGGCCATGGTCCCGCATCAACAGGGGGCCGAAATACAACTGCTGAGGACTGTAGGCCGCATGACCGGGTTCTGCCACGATGATTTCGTAGTCGAAGCGGTGCTCGCGCAGCACCTCTTCAGCGACGATACGGTAGCCGTTGCTCATCAGCCACTGTCGCACCTGCGGCTCGGCGCCATTGGGTTGCAGTACCAGGCGCTCGACACCCGCCAAACGAGCCCTGCCCGCTTCGAGAATCTCGCACAAGGTCTCGCCGCCCATGCCGCACAGGCTCACGGCCGTGATGCGGTCCTCAGGGACGAAGGCCGCCAAACCATCGGCCAGGCGCACGGCGATGCGCGACTCGAGCCCCTGTTTGCGCACGTTGCGCTGAGCGGCCGCATAAGGGGGGCTGGCCACCTCCCCGGCCACTGCGTACTCGATGCGCTCGCGAAGCATCAACGCTACGGGCAAGTAGCCATGATCAGAACCGATATCAGCCAGACGCGCGCCCTGGGGCACATGGGTGGCCACACGCTCCAGGCGCATGGACAAGGTGTGTTCGTTCACGGTAAGCCTCTCTGCAATGGCGGCGATTCTGACCGTGAATGCCGCGCTTTGCAAAAAACCGGCCTCTCGACCGGCGCAGGCCGCTCGCGTAGGCTTGGGGCTTTTCTAACGTGCAAGGCAGACCTCATGGCACATGCTGATATCGTCTACACCCCAGACAGCGACCCAGAATCCATTTCCTCCGATGTCGCCGAATACAACGGGATGCTGGTGACCACTCAGGTCCCGGTGCACCCTGACGGTAGCCTGGCGTTGGGAGATATCGTCGAGCAAAGCGAATGCACGCTGCAGGCCTTGAAGGATGCTCTGGAGAAAGCCGGCAGCGGTATGGACCGGGTGCTGCACCTGACCATCTACCTGACCGACATGGCCGACCGCGCCGCCTTCAACCAGGTGTACCAGCGTTTCTTCGCCAAACCCTGGCCAGTGCGCGCTGCTGTAGGCGTGGCGGCGCTCGCGTTCGAGGGTATGCGCGTGGAGGTGACGGCGATGGCGGCCAAGAACTGACGCCTTAGCCACCTACTGGCAGATGGCAGATGCGTACTCGATGCGGCACACTGGTGGCAGCCGGCAGTGATCGCGCTGAGCTCTCACCAGTGGCTCGCGATGCAACGCAGTCGCTGGCCTCTGTTTGGGCCGACAGCAACAGTGCAAGACCATGAGCTAAAGCTGCTGTCTGATGTTTCTGAGTTCAAGCCAAACAGAATGGTCAAGCTGTCCCATTGCAGCATATTGATAAACTCTGCGCTGCCTATCAAAGGATCGCGGTGAGACCGCAGCGGCGGGAAGGGTATCGACTGCGGCGGTGTAGCGTCTCAGTAAGGCAGCATCACGTTCCTGAGTTTGGGTGAGGGGCCTTTCCCGATATTCACCGGGGGCGATGGTCTCCCAAGCCTTTTGGTTGGATTCCAGCCGATCGAGCACATCGGTGCCAAGTACCGGCACTGCGGATTTTCTGTAGTAGTTATCGCGCAACCACGCGCTGAGAAGGCTGCGCATATCAGCACTGTTCTCTGGGCGCAGCATGAAAGCGGCAGTGCGCTTGACTGTTTCTGCGGACTGCGTCAATTTAGGTTCGGTTGCCGGCTCTGCCACCGTCGTGGGCGCAGATTTGCGCCGTATAAACCGCCTTAAAAACTTGAACAATATGGGCATGTGCCCAGTCGGGTCGACGCGATTGACTGGATCGCCTGCGCAATACGCATAGGCGTTAAGGCCACCTTGTTCGAAGGGACTCAACGAATCGGGTGTTTCAAATCGCATCAAGACACTGTTGAGGTACCGATAGCCCTGGCCAAATCCATAACAGCCCCGCAGCGCCTCCTGTACTGCGCCGACGTAACCAGTCTGGGAAGAGCGTGCGATGGCGCTGTAGCCATACGGGGTGTAGGCCGTAGGCGCAACAGGGCTTGAGCGGTCTCGTCTTGAGGCGGATGTCGGCCTGTCCATGTTTTACACACCTCCTACTATCACTGATTTAGTCAGCCCTACTCTGTCAAGAGCACCTAAGATAGGCAACTGCCCTAAATATCAGGTCGTTGAAACACAGGCCCAGCGTGAAAGGAGACATTCATCCGGCCAGCGCAGCCTGAGGGTGTCGCCCAGCACAATCGTCGGTACAATGCCCGGCTATACCGTGACAGCCGAAACCATAACGACATGTCCCTTCCCAAGCATCACCTGGAACTGCTCAGCCCTGCCCGCGACGTGGCCATTGCCCGCGAGGCCATCCTGCATGGCGCCGATGCCATCTATATCGGCGGCCCTAGCTTTGGCGCACGCCACAATGCCTGCAACGAGGTCGGCGATATCGCCGCGCTGGTCGAGTTCGCCCATCGCTACCATGCACGCGTATTCACCACCATCAATACCATCTTGCACGACAACGAGCTGGAGCCGGCGCGCGCGCTGATTCACCAGCTGTACGACGCTGGCGTCGATGCGCTGATCGTGCAGGACCTGGGGGTCATGGAGCTCGACATCCCACCCATCGAGCTGCATGCCAGTACCCAGACCGACATTCGTACCCTGGAGCGGGCCAAGTTTCTCGACCAGGCTGGCTTTTCTCAGCTGGTACTTGCACGCGAGCTGGACCTGCAGCAGATCCGGGCCATCGCAGCCGAAACCGACGCCGCCATCGAGTTCTTCATCCATGGCGCGTTGTGCGTGGCGTTCTCCGGGCAATGCAACATCTCCCACGCCCAGACCGGTCGCAGCGCCAACCGGGGCGACTGCTCCCAGGCGTGTCGTCTGCCCTACACGCTCAAGGACGACCAAGGCCGCGTGGTGGCGTTCGAAAAGCACCTGCTGTCGATGAAGGACAATAACCAGACCGCCAACCTGCGCGACCTGGTCGATGCCGGTGTGCGCTCGTTCAAGATCGAGGGGCGCTACAAGGACATGGGCTACGTGAAGAACATCACGGCCCATTACCGCAAGGAGCTCGACGCCATCCTGGAAGACCGTCCTGTCTTGGCCCGTGCCTCCAGCGGTCGTACCGCACACTTCTTCGTACCGGACCCGGACAAGACGTTCCACCGCGGCAGCACCGATTACTTCGTGACTGACCGCAAGGTCGATATCGGCGCTTTCGACTCCCCTACCTTCACCGGCCTGCCAGTGGGTGTGGTGGAGAAAGTGGGCAAGCGCGACCTGCAGGTCGTCACCGACGTGCCGTTGACCAACGGGGATGGCCTCAATGTGCTGGTCAAGCGTGAAGTGGTAGGTTTCAGGGCCAACATTGCCGAGGCACGGGGCGAGTTCGAAGAAGACGGCCAAAAGCGCTTCCGCTACCGGGTTGAACCGAACGAGATGCCTGCCGGGCTGCACAAGCTAAGGCCAAACCATCCGCTTTCGCGCAACCTGGACCACAATTGGCAGCAGGCCCTGCAGCGTACCTCGGCCGAACGCCGCATCGGTGTACGCTGGCAGGCGGTGCTGCGCCAGGAGCGCTTGACCTTGCACGTGACCAGCGAGGAAGGCGTGCAGGTGCAGGTCGCCCTGGATGGCCCATTCGGCCCGGCGAACAAGCCCGAGCAGGCGTTGGACCAACTGCACGACCTGCTTGGCCAGCTCGGCACCACGCTCTACCACGCCGACAGCATCGAACTGGATGCCCCGCAGGCGTTCTTCATTCCCAATTCGCAGCTCAAGGCCCTGCGCCGGCAGGCCATCGAGACGCTGACCGAGCAACGCATACAGGCGCACCCCCATGGCCGGCGCAAGCCGGAAACCTCGCCACCGCCGGTGTATCCCGAGTCGCACCTGTCGTTCCTGGCCAACGTCTACAATCAGAAAGCCCGGGATTTCTACCACCGTCATGGTGTGCAGTTGATCGACGCGGCGTATGAAGCCCATGAGGAACACGGTGAAGTGCCGGTGATGATCACCAAGCACTGCCTGCGCTTCTCCTTCAACCTGTGCCCCAAGCAGGCCAAAGGGGTGACCGGGGTGCGTACCAAGGTGGCGCCGATGCAGCTGGTCCAAGGGGATGAAGTACTGACCCTGAAGTTCGACTGCAAACCCTGCGAGATGCACGTGATCGGCAAGATGAAGAACCACATCATCGACCTGCCCACCCCTGGCAGCGCCGTGGCCCAGGTCGTAGGCCAGATCAGCCCGGAAGACCTGCTCAAGACCATCGTCCGCGCGCCTCACTGAGGCGCGTCGCGCGACACCTGCGGTTTCAGCGTATCTGGTGCTTGTGCAACAGACGGTAGAAGGTCGGCCGCGAGATGCCTAGCACCTTGGCTGCAACGCTGAGGTTGTCGCTGTGACGGTCCAGCACATCGCACAACGCCTGGCGCTCGGCCTTGTGCTTGTACTCCTCCAGCGTGCCCAGCGGCGGCTGTTGTGCAAACGGCTGCAAACCCAGGTCCTTGGCCTCGATCTGCCGCCCTTCGGCAAGCACCAGCCCACGCCGCACCCGGTTGGCCAGTTCACGCACGTTACCTGGCCAATCGTGCTGGCCCATGGCCGTCAGCGCATGCTCACTGAAAGAACGTGGCCGCCTGCCGGTTTCCAGGCTGTAGAAATGGGCAAAATGATTGGCCAGCATCGACAGATCGCCATGGCGGTCGCGTAACGGGGCGGTTACCACCTGCAGGACGTTCAGGCGGTAGTATAAGTCTTCCCGGAAGCGGCCCTGCTCAATGGCCTTTTCCAGATCGACGTGAGTGGCGGCCAACACCCGTACATCCACCGGTACTGGCTGGCTGCCTCCCACTCGCTCGATGTGCTTTTCCTGAAGAAAGCGCAGCAGATTGGCCTGCAGTTCCAGTGGCAGGTCGCCGATTTCATCGAGAAACAGTGTGCCGCCGTTAGCGGCTTCGATGCGACCGATCTTGCGTTGGTGGGCACCTGTGAACGCGCCCTTTTCGTGCCCGAACAGTTCGGACTGAATCAGGTGCTCGGGGATGGCCCCGCAGTTGATCGCCACGAAAGGATGCGCGCTGCGCTGGGACTGGCGGTGCAGCGTACGGGCCACCAGTTCCTTTCCCGTGCCGCTTTCGCCGCGAATCAGCACAGGCGACTCGGTCGGCGCCAGTTTACCCAACAACTTGCGCAATTCTCGAATGGGCCGGCTCTCACCCAGCAGTTCGTCCTGGGTGTCGAATGCCTTGACCGTGCCCTTGCCACGCAGCCGCGCCATGCCAAAGGCCCGGCCCAGTGTGACCTGCACCCGCGATTCGTCGAAGGGTAATGTATGGAAATCAAAGAACCATTCACAGACGAAATCGCCGAAGGCCGGGGAGCGCAGTTGTTCAGCACTCAGCACCGCGATCCACTCGGTGTTGCTGCGCTTGATCATGTCCTTGACCAGGTCCGGGTGCTTGAGGTGCGCTTCATCCAGGCGCAGTACACCCACATCGCAACGATGCTCCAACGCCTGCGCCAAAGCGCAGCTGGCGACATCCCACCCGGCCTGAACCAAGCCTGGCGTCAGACGGTGGCAATCGTCACAAGGATCGACGATGAGCAGGCGGCGTTGCACTGCGGTTTGTTGCATGACCGATCCTTGGCGCCAAGTATTGGTTTCTTGAGATAAAACAGTAAGTTGTGGCGCCCGAATAACAGTAGCAATTAAGTTGACGGTGCCTATGACCGTCTGTCTGCCAATACTGCTTTTCCTAATTTCGCCAGGGAATTTTCGATGGTTAACGTCCTCACATGGGGCGCGTTGAAACAAAAATGGATAATCGTTGATTATTTTGCTGCACCCATGTGACTCAATGCCGACTGTCGAGCATCAGTACACATAACCCCGCGCTGCCATTCGCGATACATGAGGCGACCTTGAAGCAACGCGGACGTCACTTGAATGTTTGGGACCACAGAGAGACCGAACCATGAATGCCCCGCTCCGTGTCAACGAAGCACTGCTGATCGCCGACCACGCCTTCGAACCCTTCCACTGCGTGGCCTGGGACGCCCCTAATGGCACTGGCGACCTGAGCCTGGCGGTCATCGACCGTACCAGCGCCCGCATCGGCAGCAAACAGGTAAACTCGCAAACTTATTCCGACAAAGCTCAGTGGCTTAACCTGATCGAGGAAGTACGCGCAGAACTTTGTGAAAAAGGCTACCACCTGCAGCCGTGGTCGATGCCCAAGTAAATGAACAGCGTTGACATGTGCGTGCTCTGCCACGCACATGTACTTGCGGCCCTGCGTATTTCATTCTGCTAATGTGCGACTTGTTGCCGCACCCCGCCGTTATTACTTCATCGCTTCGAAACTAAGCAGGTGTTGATAGTCTGCTGCCAGTTGCTGCGCCAGCCGGCGAGCACGGCCCAGCCGGACCGGGGCCAGCTCCATGTCCACCAGCAAGGTGGGGCACGGCAAGGGCTCGACAGGGTCCCATTGCTGCAGACGACCGTCAGTGAACACCAGGCAGCGTACTTCCTCGTTCGGATAGGCTTTGCGCCGATTGCCCAGCCACTGCCTGGCTTGCTCCAGCGCCGGCAGCAACGGCGTGCCCCCTCCCGCCCCCAGCGCCTGCAACCAAGGTTGCAGCGCGGCCGAAGCCTTGAGCCCATGGCGCTGCCATTGCGGTGCACTGCCACATGCCGTCAACAAAGCCAGCCGTGCGCGCTGGCGGTAGGCATGGTCGAATAATGTCGCCAACAGCCCTTTGGTGTGCGCGAGCGCCTGATGGCGACGCGTCGAAGCGGAGGCATCGACGATGATCAGCCATAACTGAGCCGGTGCGCCTCTGCGGGTGTGCCAGCACAAGTCGTCGCGGTGCCGGGGCCGGCCCTTCAACAGGCTCTGCAGCCAGGCGACCTGGCCAGCACTGGCAGCCTGGGCCCGACCGCGGCTTGCACCTGCGCGCGCGCCCTTGCCTGCTTGCGCACCCGTCGTCCTGGCCGGCTGACGGGTGCTCAGGGCTTTTTTGCCCAGCTCGGCACCTCACGCCTTGGCCCGCTTGCCACAGGCTGTGGGGCCAAAGCACCCCAATCCCCCTGCCCGCCTTTCTCGGCCGAGCTGCTGCCGGTCTGTGCCTGGGGCTGTTCGGGGGCTGCGGGCGGTGTAGCCTGGGCAGGCGACTGCCTGCGATGGCGCAAGGCGAAATCTTCCACCGCGTCGATGTCAGACGCCTCGATGGCCGCCGCCCCGCGCCATGCGCAGTGAGCGCGGGCGGCGCGCAACCACACCAGGTCAGCCCGCAGTCCATCAACTCCAGCGGCGTAACAGCGCTCGGTGATACTGGCCAAGGTCCGGTCATCCAGCGCGATGTCGTCCAGCGCCTGGCGCCCTGCATGACAGCGCTTGCGCAAGCCCTCCTGGGCCGATGCCCACTCGGCGCGGAACGCCAGGGGGTCCTGGTCGAAGGCCAGCCGACGCCGGATGATCTGTTGCCGTGCATCAGGCACGGGTAGACCGTCGAACGCCACATTCAGACCGAAGCGGTCGAGCAGTTGGGGACGCAACTCGCCCTCTTCGGGGTTCATGGTGCCGATCAAGACGAAGCGCGCATCGTGACGATGGGAGATGCCGTCGCGTTCGATACGGTTGGTGCCACTGGCGGCGACATCGAGCAGCAAGTCAACCAAGGTGTCTGGCAGCAGGTTGACTTCATCCACATAAAGCACGCCGCCATTGGCCTGGGCCAGCACACCGGGGGAGAACTGCGCCTTGCCTTGCCCGAGTGCCGCATCCAGGTCGAGGGTGCCCACCAGGCGCTCTTCACTGGCACCCAGCGGCAAGGTCACGAAAGGCCCATCACCCAGCAGGTCGGCCAAGCCGCGGGCCAGGGTGCTCTTGGCCATGCCACGCGGGCCTTCGATGAGCACCCCGCCGATTTTGGGGTCGATGGCCGTCAGGCACAGCGCCAACTTCAAGTCGTCGGCCCCCACCACGGCGGCCAGGGGAAATTGTGCAGCGTCGTTCATTTCAAGCCTGTTCCTCGCCATCGAGCAGCTGTTCTTCCAGGGCATCGCGGTACTCGCCGGGGGACTGCCAGAGGCCGCGTTGCTGCGCCTCGATCAGCCGTTCGGTGAGGTCGCGCAGCGCCTGCGGGTTGTGCTCGCGCATGAAGTCGCGAGTCGCCGGGTCCAGCACATAGGCATCGGCCAGCGACTGGTAATGATGATCGTCGATCAGGTGCGTCGTGGCGTCGAAGGCGAACAGGTTGTCGACCGTCGCCGCCATCTCGAACGCCCCTTTGTAGCCGTGGCGTTTGACGCCGTCGATCCACTTGGGGTTCAGCGCACGCGCGCGGATCACGCGGTTGAGCTCTTCCTTTAACGTGCGGATGCGCGGTCGGTCCACCTGGCTGTGATCACCGTGGTAACTGGCCACGGACGCGCCTGCCAGCGTTTCAGTGGCCGCCAGCATGCCGCCCTGGAACTGGTAGTAGTCGTTGGAGTCGAGCACGTCATGTTCGTGATTGTCCTGGTTTTGCAGCACCGCCTGCACCTTGCTCAGGCGCTCGACGAACTGTGCCCTGGCCGGCGTGCCCTCGTCCTGCCCGCCATAGGCGTAGCTGCCATGGTTCAGGTAGACCTCGGCCAGGTCTTCACGGGTTTGCCACAGGCGCCCATCGATCGCATTCTGAACGCCAGCCCCGTAGGCACCTGGCTTGGCGCCAAAGACACGCCAACCGGCCTGGCGAGCCGCCTGCTCAGCGTCCACACCCTGCTGCTGCAAGGTCGTACGCTCGCTGCGCACGCGCGCAGCCAACGGGTTAAGATCATCGGGTTCATCAAGACCGGCCACGGCCTGAACGGCAGCATCGAACAGGCGGATGAGGCTGCCAAAGGCGTCCCGGAAGAAACCCGACACCCGCAGCGTGACGTCCACCCGCGGACGGTCCAGCAGGCTCAGGGGCAGTATCTCGAAATCGTCGACCCGCTGGCTGCCGGTGGCCCACACCGGCCGCACGCCCATCAGCGCCATGGCCTGGGCAATGTCGTCACCACCGGTGCGCATGGTCGCGGTCCCCCACACCGACAGCCCGAGCTGGCGCAAGTGGTCGCCATGGTCTTGCAAATGACGCTCGAGTATCAGGTTGGCCGACGCGAAGCCTAGCCGCCACGCTGTGGTGGTCGGCAAGTTGCGCACGTCGACGGTGTAGAAATTGCGGCCCGTGGGCAGTACGTCAAGCCGACCACGGCTGGGCGCACCACTAGGCCCGGCAGGCACGAAGCGCCCAGCGAGCGCTGCAAGCAGCCCGTTCATCTCGGCGGCGCCGCAGGCGTCCAGGCTCGGCGCCACGGTATCGCGCAGGTGATCGACAACGGCCTGAACGGGCTGGCCAAGTTCCGCCTCCAGCGCTGGCAGCGTGCCGTCGAGCGCACCCTCGATAACCTGCAACGCCAGCAGTTCGAGGCGCTCGCGGGTATCGCCAGTCGTACGCCAGGCCTGGTCGCTGATGTTCAGCAGTAGCGTGGGCCGTGGGCCTTGCCAGGGTTGCCCCAGGTCACAGTCCAGCGGATCGAAGCCAGGGACCAGTGCCTTGGCCAGCGCGCGCAACACACTCGCATTGCCGCCACGCCCATCGCCACGCTCGACCCGCAGCAGTGCCAGCAACGTGTCCAGGCGCAACCGACCCTCGGGCGACTGGCCGAATACATGCAGGCCATCGCGGATCTGCGATTCCTTGAGGTCGCACAGGTAGGTGTCAAGGCGTGGCAACCAGACGGTTGCATCGTCAAGCTGCCCTTCGAGTTGCAATTCCCGGTCGATGTGGTGGGTCCTGACCAGTTCGAGGATGTCGCGTTGCAACTCACGGGCGCGGCGCGGGTCGAGCAGTTGTGCTTCGTAGAATTCGTCGGCCAATTGCTCCAGGTGGCGCAGCGGGCCATAGGTCTCGGCGCGGGTCAGCGGCGGCATCAAGTGATCGATGATCACGGCTTGCGTGCGTCGCTTGGCCTGTGCGCCCTCACCTGGGTCGTTGACGATGAACGGATAGATATTGGGCAGCGGCCCGAGCAGCGCATCCGGCCAGCACGTATCGGACAGCCCTACCCCCTTGCCCGGCAGCCATTCCAGGTTGCCGTGTTTGCCGACATGGATGACAGCGTCGGCCGCATAGACATGCCTTAGCCAGAAATAGAACGCCAGGTAGCCATGGGGTGGCACCAGGTCCGGATCGTGATAAACGGCGCTGGGGTCTACCTGATAGCCGCGAGCAGGCTGGATGCCGACGAAGGTCAGCCCCATGCGCACCCCAGCCACCATCAAGCGGCCCTGGCGGAACATCGGGTCCTGCTCCGGTGGCCCCCAGCGCTCCAGTACCGCCTGGCGGTTGGACTCCGGCAGGCGGCCGAATGCCGCCTGGTAATCGACCAGGCTCATGCTCTGGGCACAGGGCCGCTGGTCGATGTGGTCGAGGTCGTTGGTCACACCGCCCAGCAATTGATGGATCAGCTGGGTACCGCTCTCGGGCAGCTCGCTGACCGGGTAGCCTTCAGTGCGCAGCGCACGCAAGATATTGAGCGCCGCAGCCGGCGTGTCCAGGCCCACGCCATTGCCGATGCGCCCATCACGCGTGGGGTAGTTGGCCAGGATCAACGCCACGCGCTTGTGCGCATTGGGCTGGCGCGCCAGGGTCACCCAGCGCCGTGCCAGCTCGGCCACAAAATCCATGCGCTCGGGGTGGGCGCGGTAGCACACCACATCCGATTGGCTGCGTTCGCTGTGCCAGGCCATGTCCTTGAAGCTGACCGGCCGGGTGATGATGCGGCCGTCCAGTTCGGGTAGCACGATGTGCATGGCCAGGTCACGTGCGCCGAGGCCCTGCTCGCTGGCCTCCCAACCCGGTTGGTTGTCCTGCGCGCAAATGGCCTGCAACACGGGTATGTCTCGTCTTAGCGGGCGCAGGTTAGGACGCTCCGGGCTGGACAGGGCAAAACCCGTGGTGTTGAGCACAACCTCGGCGCCGACCATGTCGAGCCATGCTTGGACCTGTTCCAGGCAGGCGCTTTCCTTCAGGCTGGCCACCGCAATCGGCAACGGGTTCAAACCTGCTGCCTGCAGGCGCTGGCAGAACACATCGATGAAAGCCGTGTTCGCTGCTTGCAGGTGCGAGCGATAGAACAGTATCGGCGCCACCGGATGATCGGCATGCCAGTGCGGGTACCAGTCCTCCAGCGTCCCACTGCCCACCTGAGGGTGGTAGACCGTCGTGCGAGGCAACGCCCGCGGCTCGGCCCAGGGATAGTCACGGTCCAGCCACTGACTGGCAAGGTAGTAGAACAGGTTGAGTGCGTTGGCCTTGCCACCCTGGCGCAGGTAGTGCCACAACTGCTCGGCTTGCGCGCCCTGCACGGACCCAAGCCCGGTCAGTTCCGGGTCGGGACGGTCGTCGCCGGGCACCAGGATCACGTGCACGCCGCGCTCGGTGAGCGTAACCAACTGTTCCACACCGTAGCGCCAGTACCCCACGCCGCCGTGCAGCGACACCAGGATGACCTTGGCGTGCTGCAAGACCTGATCGACATAAAGGTCGACCGAAGCGTGGTTCTGCACCTGCATGGGGTTGGCCAGGCGCAGGCTGGGATAGTCGCCGGGCAACTGCTCGGCGCTGTCGGCGAGCAAGGCCAGGTGCGAATCCCCGCTGCAGAGGATGACCAGTTCGGCAGGCGTCTGGCCGAGGTCGGCAATGCTGTCGTCCGGCACGAAGCCGCCGGGCTGGGTCCGCAGCAGGTGCATGGGTCAGGCGCCCAGAGCGTGGCGCAGACGCGCTTCGAGCTGGGCGGGGTCAAGGTCCTGACCGATCAGCACCAGGCGCGTGACGCGCGGCTCTTCGGCGCGCCAGGCGCGGTCGAAGTGCTTGTCGAAGCGCGTACCTACCCCCTGGATGAGCAAGCGCATCGGCTTGCCAGCGATGGCGGCGAAGCCTTTGACGCGCAGGATGCCGTACTCGACCACCAGTTGGTTGAGCGCCTCGATCAGCACCCGCTCATCGGATTCGGGGAGGTCGATGGAGATGGAATCGAAGGCATCATGGTCATGGTCGTCATGGTCATCGCCGTCGTGATGGGCATCGTGGTGGGTCGGGCGGGCGTCGATGTGCAGCTCGGACTCGGCGCCCAGGCCCAGCAACACCTCCAGCGGCAACTTGCCACTGCTGGCTTCGATGACTTTGACAGCCGCTGGCAGCTCTTCGGCGACCTCGGCACGCACCTTGGCCAGGCCATCGGCATCGATCAGGTCGGCTTTGTTCAACACGACCAGGTCGGCGCTGGCCAGTTGGTCAGCGAACAGCTCGTGCAGGGGGGACTCGTGGTCCAGGTTCGGGTCCAGCTTGCGCTGGGCGTCGACCTGGTCGGGGTAGGCGGCGAAAGTGCCTGCGGCAACGGCGGGGCTGTCGACCACGGTGATCACCGCATCGACGGTGCAGGCGGTGCGGATTTCAGGCCATTGGAAGGCTTGCACCAGCGGCTTGGGCAACGCCAGGCCGCTGGTTTCGATCAGGATATGGTCCAGGTCGCCGCGGCGCGCCACCAGTTCGCGCATCACCGGGAAGAACTCTTCCTGGACGGTGCAGCACAGGCAACCGTTGGCCAGTTCGTACACCCGGCCATTGGCCTCTTCCTCGGTGCAGCCGATGCTGCACTGCTTGAGGATGTCGCCATCAATGCCCAGCTCGCCGAATTCGTTGACGATCACGGCGATGCGCCGACCCTGTGCGTTGTCGAGCATGTGGCGCAACAGGGTAGTCTTGCCCGAGCCCAGGAAGCCGGTGACGATGGTAACGGGGAGCTTGGCCAGTGTTTTCATGTTGCAGTGCCCTTGGCAGAATGGCGCGGGCATGCAGGACGAGCGCCGCCGACCAGACAGGACAGGCATGTTCGCCACCGGATCACCCCGCCCGGTTTAAAGTCGAAAACGTTGCGAGGCAGGTCTCCTGGCTTGCACCTGCGCCAGGCACGGTCATCAGGACCGGGCTTGGAGGAAGACGCCTTCCCGCGCTTGGCGCAGTGGCAGTGTCGACCCGTCGATGGTGCCTACAGTTGCGGGGGCAGCCGCGGCTTGAACCGCGTTCCCGTCTTAGCTCCGGCCTGGCCGGAGAACCTCGAACGGCCAAGGCTACGCAGTGGCTGTCGGGTGGTCAACCGTTGTCGAGGCTGTGGGGGAGCCGCACCGCTGCCAGACGGCGACCTTCGTCCCGCCCTCGCCACCTACGAATAGAGTGCAAGGCAGTTACCCTTTCTCTTCATCGCCTGCCCGCTTTACGCGCTGACCATCCTCCTCTACCCTTCCCACTTCCCCTTCATGAGGCATTCGTCCAATGCGCCATTGATGCCGCCGTCTGCTAGACGGCCAGTCTTCACTTTCCGGTCGCCACCGGGAATGTCGCGGCATTTGTGGAGTTGCACATGACGACTACGTCTATCCTGACGCTGGACAGCGTCACCCTGGTCTTGCCAGATGGCAGGCCACTGTTCACTGATCTCACCCAGACCTTCGACACTACCCGGACCGGCCTGGTAGGCCGCAACGGGGTGGGCAAGAGCCTGCTTGGCCAACTGCTCGCTGGCCGGCGTTCACCCAGCAGCGGCACGTGCCAGCGCTTGGGCCGTGTCCATCTTGTCGATCAACAGGTGATCGACACCAGCAAGACCGTGGCCGATCTGGCCCAGATGGGGCCCTTGATCGCCGCGCTCGAACGGATCGCACTCGGCAGCGTGGAGGCGGCTGACTTCGACACCGTCGGCGAGCGCTGGGATGCGCCCGAGCGCCTGCGCGCCCACCTGCACCGCCATGGCCTGGGCCACCTGGACCTGCAACGCCCTGTCCATACCCTGAGCGGCGGGCAGGCCATGGGCGTGGCGCTGATTGGCGCCTGGTTGAGCGAGGCCGACTTTCTCATACTCGATGAACCTACCAACCACCTGGACGACCACGGTCGCACGCAGTGGCTGGCGATGATGCAAACCTGGAACCGCGGCTTGCTCGTGATAAGCCATGACCGTTCTCTACTCGAGCACATGGACTGTATCCTCGAACTGTCAAGCCTGGGCCTGAAAGCCTATGGCGGCAACTTCAGCCACTATCAGGCACGAAAGCGCTGCGAGACCACGCAAGCTGTGCAGCAGTTGGCACACCTCAAGCGCTCCCAGCAGCAGCAAGCCAGAGCCCAGCTACAGCAACGCCAGGCACTGGACAAAGCCCAGGCCCGGGCGGGGCGCAAGGCCAAGGACGTGAACCAAGCCAAGATCCTGGTCGATCACCAGCAGCAAGGCGGCCAGGCGACGCTTGGCAAGCAGCGCCGACGCCATCGGGCGGCCGGGCAACAGCTGATCGACAGGGTGCGGGACGCTGCGCAAGCGGTCGAAAGAGCCTGCGACATTACCGTGCACACGCCAACGCTTGAGCCCAATGTCCAGCGGCAGGTGGTACTGCTGCAAGCCTTGCGCCTGCCGCATGGCACACAAGTACCCATCGACCTCAGCCTGCGCCAGGGCCAACGTTGTGCCCTGACGGGCGTCAATGGCAGCGGCAAGAGCACACTGCTGAAAATGATCGCCGGCCAGTTGCCAGCGCCAGCAGGCAACCTCAAGGTCACAGACGAAACGGCGCTGCTCGACCAGCACTGCAGCGTGTTGTCGGCTGACACGAGCGCGCTGGAACATGTACAACAGGCCAACCTGGCACTGGATCAGAGCCATGTACGCATGCTGCTGGCTCAGCTGGGCCTGGACGCTGCACGTGTCGCGCTGCCCAGCAGCCTACTCAGTGGAGGCGAGCGCATGAAGGCGGCCCTGGCGGCGATCCTGTACCGCAGGCGCCCGGTGGAGCTGCTGCTACTGGACGAACCTGGCAACCACCTCGACCTGCCATCGCTCAAGGCCCTGCAAAAGATGCTGGAGCAGTTCACCGGTGCGCTGATGATCGCTTCCCATGACCAGGTGCTGCTCGATGCGCTGAGGCTCGACTGCTCCTTGCGCCTTGAAGGGCCGAGCATCAAGTGGTGATAGGACATTTCCGATCCGGCGAAGATGTATTAAGGTGGCGTGTGCGCATATAACAGCAGCCCGAACGTGGGCACTTGCAAGACAACGAGGGTGTCATGAGCAACGAAAGCATTAACTGGGACAAGCTCGGCTTCGACTACATCAAGACCGATAAACGCTATCTGTCTGTCTGGCGCGATGGCGCGTGGGATGAAGGCACCCTGACCGAAGACAACGTGCTGCATATCAGCGAAGGCTCCACGGCCCTGCATTACGGCCAGCAGTGCTTCGAAGGCCTGAAGGCCTACCGTTGCAAGGATGGCTCGATCAACCTGTTCCGCCCTGACCAGAATGCCGCCCGCATGCAGCGCAGCTGTGCGCGCCTGCTCATGCCCCACGTGCCCACCGACGTGTTCATCGAAGCCTGCAAGCAGGTCGTCAAGGCCAACGAGCGCTTCGTGCCGCCACACGGCAAAGGCGCCCTGTACCTGCGCCCATTCGTCATCGGCACGGGTGACAACATTGGCGTGCGCACCGCGCCGGAGTTCATCTTTTCCGTCTTCGCCATCCCGGTAGGCTCGTACTTCAAAGGCGGCATGAAGCCTCACAACTTCCAGATCTCCAGCTTCGACCGCGCGGCTCCGCAAGGGACCGGCGCTGCCAAGGTGGGTGGTAACTATGCCGCCAGCCTGCAACCAGGCTATGAGGCGAAAAAGGCCAACTTCGCCGATGCCATCTATCTGGACCCGTTGACCCATTCCAAGATCGAGGAAGTAGGTTCGGCCAACTTCTTCGGCATCACGGCCAATAACGAGTTCGTAACGCCCAAGTCGGCTTCGGTGCTGCCGGGTATCACCCGCCTGTCCCTGATGGAGCTGGCGCAGTCTCGCCTGGGCCTGACCGTTATCGAAGGGGATGTGGAAATCAGCCAGCTGGATCGCTTCGTCGAGGCAGGTGCCTGCGGCACTGCGGCGGTGATCACGCCCATCGGCGGCATCGAGTACAACGGCAAGCTGCATGTTTTCCATGACCTGGAGAAGGTCGGCCCCGTTACCCAGAAGCTCTACAACGAATTGACCGGCATTCAGAGCGGCGACATCGAGGCTCCGGCAGGCTGGATCGTCAAAGTGGCCTGATCACTGAAACTGCATGATCTCGAAGGCGCGCTCCTCAGGGGCGCGCCTTTTTTTTTGCACGTCGAAACAGGCCATTGCGTGCCCGAGCAGGCAACAAGGTTTCCTCCGCGCGCCAGGCCCGGTATCCTTCAAGGCTCTACTGCAAGCCCTTCAGGAAGCCGACCATGATCAGGCCCCTTCTAGTGCTGAGCGCGGCCCTGCTGTTCAGCCCCACGCTCCTGGCCCAGCAGATCAAACGTGAAGTGGGCGACTTTGACTTCACCCTCAGTACGACTCCTACTCGCAGCATGGCCCAGGGGCTTATTTCCCCAGCCGCTACCGGCGCCTTTCACGGCGGCCTGGATTTCAGTCACACCAGTGGTTGGTACGTGGGGCAATACACGCCCAGCATGGGCGTGGCGCCAGGGTCCACCCTGCGGGTCGACAACTACGTCGGCTACAAGCATCACTTCGACAGTACCCTGGGTTACGAGATCGGCGTGATCCACTACAGCCAACCCAACATCGCAGGTGCACAGAGCCATGCGCTGTATGGGGGTATTTCCATAATGGGCAGCCGATTCGGCGGGGCCTTGCGAGACAACCCAAGCAACCGGATCGGCACTCTGTATGCCGATTTCGGGCAAGTCCCCCTGCTCAACGCCGACCTGACGGTCAAGCTGGCCCATCATCGGCTCGGCACACCATTCACAATCGGCGACGGCAGCCAGGTCAACGGTTTCTCCGACTGGTCCATGCAGTTGTCGCGCCCCTGGTTAGGCCTGGACCTGAACCTGATCTACAGCGACTCGAACCTGACCGGTGGCGGCTGCGATGCTTATTCGGGGATCAACACCTATTGCGAGAGCGTGGTAACCCTCAAGGCCCAGCGCAGTTTCTTCTAGGCAAGCCTGCTCACGCTCAGGCTTTGCCGGCCACTGCCACCTCAAGCCTGTGTCGGCGCCCGTGGACGGGGGGCAGTGACAGCGATGGCCACCCCGCCCAGGACAATCGCGCAGGCAGCCATGGCACGTAGCGACAGTGTCTCGCCGATCACGAGCATTCCACCCAACGCGGCGATCACCGGCACGCTCAGCTGCAACGTGGCGGCTTGTTGCGCGCTGATGCGCCGCACCACGCTGTACCAGACGGCGTAACCTGCCGCCGATGCCAAAATCCCAGAGCACACTGCAAAGAACACGCCGGCCATCGAGAACCGCATCTCGGCACCGAGAACGATCAGCGGCGCACACACGGCTAGGAAGGGCACGCTGCGAATGAAGTTGCCCGCCGTGTCGGCCAGCGGCCGAGGTGATCCCTGCCCCAGCAAGGTGTAGATCCCCCACGCTATACCCGCGACCACCATCAGCAAGGCGCTCGTCAGTGCAGGTGCGTGGCTGCCAGGCAGCAGCAATACGATCAGGCCTGAAAAAGCCATCAGCATGCCTGACAACGTGCGCAGGCTGATGCGTTCCCCACGCAGCAACGCCATGCCGAACATGGTCAGCTGCACAGCGCCAAACAAGAGCAATGCCCCTACCCCTGCATTCAAATCAAGGTAGGCGACGGAGAACAGAAAGGCGTAGCAAAATAACGCCAAGCCACCTCGCCAACTGCCGGCAGTGCCTGAGCATGGACTGCGCAACCTTACCAGCCACCACAGGAACAAGGCGCCGCTGCCCAGGCGCAGCGCGGTGAAGCTGATAGCGTCGACGGCGCCATCCTTGAGTGCCAGCCGGCAAAAAACCGAGTTGGCAGCGAAGGCCATCAAGCTGAACATGGCCGGCCAGAACCAAGCGCTCAGCAACGGCCGTTCGATCGGGGATGAGGTCGTGCTCATGGTGTGGTCACCTCTGAGAACCGCTGTGCTTATCGCGCAGGAAGGCGCAAACCTGAGCAGAGATTTACTACACAGCCAGTCGATGGCGCTACCTACCTTGGGAGGAGACAGGCAGCGCCGCCACGGCATCCACCTCGATCAGCATTCCGTCCAGGGCCAGGCGTGGAACCGGTATGAGCGTACAGGTAGGCTTTAGGGCCTGGCCCCACGCGTGGTCCACAGCTTCCACCCATTGCTGGAGCCGCGCCTGGCTATGGTCGACGATCAGCAGGGTGAGCTTGCAGACATGCTCAAGGCCCGCCCCTTTGCTGCACAAGGCCAGCTCCAGGTTGGCAAGGGCCTGGCGCGCCTGATCGGCGAAAACAGGGGATAGAGCCCCACTGGCCTGCTCCCCACCCTGACCCGCGATGAAAAGCAGCCTGCTCCCTGAGAGCACGTCGGCCACATGGGAGTATCCGTTGCCACTGGGGTCATAGAGAGATTGAGGGTTGCTCAGTTCAAAAGCGGGGGTTTGCATGGTTTGGGTGCTCGGTTCATGGAATGAGCGCCGAGTATCCAACCTCAAGCAAACCTCAGGTCAAGGGCCGGAAGCGGCCCTAGGACATGATTTATGCGGCTCCACCAGCGAGGCTGCCAGACGCCCCCGCGCCTGGCGCGCAATCACTTTTCTTCAAGTACTGCCTTGCCCTTGACTGCACGCGGCCCGCGCCAGGCCCAGATCGGCAGGCCAGGGAACGGTGCCCACACGACGAACACAATCCACAGCATCTTGCGCTCGGCGCGCCGATCGCTGCCCATGATGTGCCAGATCGCCCAGATCTCCAGCAAAATCAAGATGATTGCCACCACGAACCAAATCGTTCCGATTTCCATGAGCTTCCTCCCATTGGCACTTACCCTATTGATTCACCGAAGACGCCCAGGGTTCCGTTCGATTTGAACGGCGCCAGCGTGTATCCAACCCGCCTGCCCCAGGCCGACGCCCAGCGCATGCCTGAACACGACCTGCACATTGGCGACAGCCACCCTGCCGATTGTCTTTCGTAGGGGCACCGGCCACACTTTGGTGCGAAGCCAGGAAGCGGAGTCCAGCGTGTCCACACCCCGTCAGTTCAGCAAAAAGAGCAGCACCAGCAACATGCTGCGGTTAAAGGCCAGCAGTGCCAGCGTTGAGGCGCCCTATCGGGTCGACTTCGTTTTGCTCGAACACTTCTCCATGGCCAGCTTCACCGTGGCCATGGACGTGCTGGTCACGGCTAATCTTCTGCGCGCGGACAGCTTCCAATTCACGCCCTTGTCGCTTGCCGGTGACCGTGTGCTCAGTGACCTGGGGCTGGAGTTGATCACGACCGAGCTTTCGGCAACCGCCCTCAAGCACTTGGACTTGCTCGTGGTCTGCGGCGGTTTGCGTACGCCGCTCAAATACCCTGAGCTCGACCGCTTGCTTCAGGACTGCGCATCTCACGGCATGGCCTTGGGCGGCCTGTGGAATGGCGCATGGTTTCTTGGCCGCGCCGGAGCGCTGGATGACTACGGCTGCAGCGTTCACCCCGAACAACGTGCCAGCCTCGCCGAACGCAGCCCGCAGACGCGTATCACGCCCGCAAGCTTCACACTCGACCGGGACCGACTGAGCGCCGCCAGCCCGAACGGGGCGATGGAACTGATGCTGGGGCTGGTGCGACGGCTGTACGGTGACGGTCTGGCAGAGGGCGTCGAGGAGATACTGTCCTTCTCGGGCGCCCGCTATCGGCAAGTGGGCCCCGGGGCCAAGAAGTCGATGAGTTTGCACCTGCGCACCATCGTCGAGCTGATGGAAAACAACCTTGAGGAAACCCTCAGCCTGGACCAGTTGGCGGCTTACAGCGGCCGCTCTCGCCGCCAGATAGACCGCCTGTTCCAGGCGCAGCTCGGCACCTCTCCACGGCGCTACTACATGGAACTTCGCATCACCAAAAGTCGCCGCCTGCTGCAGTACTCCGATCTCTCGGTGATGGAGGTGGCGGTGGCGTGCGGCTTCGTCTCGGTGTCGCACTTCAGCAAATGCTACGCCGCCTATTTCGGTTATCCCCCATCGCGCGAGCAGCGCCTGGGGGATTGAACCTGCTCGCGCTTTTGCGGCGTCAGTCTGACGCAGCAGCGGGCTGTTTCGATGGAGGGGTCAAGTGCAGCACGCGATCCCGCCCGCCTTCAGCAAGCCAGTAACCGCCGCTGCCATCGGCCACGATGGACTGCGGCGCCTTGAGAAACGACAGCACGGTCTGGCGAGTCCCATCGGGCTTTATGCGCAGCAGCCGTGCCCGGTGAGTGTTGTCTTCACTGATCCAAAGGCCACGCTGGTCGCAGAACAGGAATGTGGGGTTCTTGAGGCCATCGAACACCACAGGGTCCTTGCCATCCTTGGACAACGCCCGTATCTGCCCGTCGGCTTTCTCGGTGTACAGCAGCCGGCCACCCCCGCATCGGGTCAACCCTTCAGCTTCGGTCAGGCCCGAACGCAGCACATCCACCTGGCCGCTGCGCCAGTCATAGCGCAGCAAGCGGCCATCACCCTTGCGGTCTTCGATGGCATAAAGGTGGTTGCCCTCGTTCCAAAGGCCCTGCACCGCAATACCGTCGAAAAGCGGTGTGACGTGGCCATCGACAGCCAGACTCACAGGCGCCAGGCCACCTTCCTGGCTGAAGACCCAGCCACCTCTGGCCGCCACCATGCCGTCGGGCTTGGACAGCTGGTCCACGAGCACTTCGCGCTCACCGTCGGGTGCAATCTTGAGAATACTGCCCAGACCATCGTCCAGCTCCTGGCTTACCAGCAGACTGCCGTCGGCCTGGGGAAGCAGCGACGCAGCCTTGTCCACGTTGCGGTGCGCGACCTCCACCTGCCAACCCGAAGCGGCCTGCACGGGGTAGAAGCTTTGCCAGGCGAAAAATCCGAGCGTTGCCACAACAAGGCCGGTGGTAGCGGTGAGCACGATGCGGGTGAGGGGTTTGCGCAGAAAGGTGGGCATGGAGAACTCCTTGATTCTGCAAGGAATGCTAGCAAGGGGATGTGAAAAAAATGTCGGAAGCAGACACCTGATTACAAAACAAAAGGATATAAAAATAACTAAAAAGTCTAATAATTAGTAATAAAGAAATTGAAGCAGCGCGGTCAGGTGCTTATGTTCTGGTGCTCCCACTTATCGCACATCAAGGATCGCGCCATGCCCCACCCTCTCTTTTCCTCCCCTCGCCCGCCCACCCTGGGAGCACTACTGGCCTCCCCTGCCCGGGCCCCGTTGCTAACCGCACCGGCCCCGGCGCCCGGAAACAGCACCCCGCCCACCGGGCACCAGGA